>NZ_JBWKVR010000015.1:0-123424 GCF_059421805.1 Rhodoferax sp. GW821-FHT02C08 | reverse complement strand
GCATTAGTAGTGGTGGTAGCAACAGCACGTCCGCCACGGTCCTGACGTCGGATATTCTGGCTGTGGCTCCCGCCACGGCTACGACTACCAGCACGACCATACCCACCACCTCACCCACCTCCACCTCCCTCAGCATCCTCACCAAGGCGCCCACCACGCCGCCGCCGACCCTGCAGGAGAAGGCCCAGCTGCTGGCCCAGCAGCCCGGCATGTCTTACCTGAACCAGCTGCTCACCGATCCCCAGACCAGCAGCAAGATCGACTGGAGCGCGGTGGAGCTGGCCCAGAAGAGCTGGGATTACAAGCACCAGGGGCTGACACAGGCCGGCTCCATCATCGTGGCGATTGTGGTGACCGTGGCGTCGATGGGCACTGCCTCGGAGGCTGGGGCGGCCATCGCTGGCGCGGCCGGAGAAACCGGGGCCACGGTGATGACCTCCACCGGTCTGGCCACCACCCTTACGGCCACTGGCACCGTGATGGCCGGCGCCACTACCGCCGCCATCACCACCCTGGCCAGCCAGGCGGCTGTCAGCCTGATCAATAACCGGGGCGATATCGGCAAGACGCTGCATGACATGGGTAGCAGCGAGAACGTCAAGGGGCTGCTGACCAGCATGGTGACGGCGGGCGTCACAGCGGGTGTCACCAATGCCCTGAACCTGCCCAGCAATGTGGCCGGGGCCGACTTCGTCACCAAATTTGAAACCTACGCGGTGAAGAGTCTGGTCAACGCCGGGGTGAGCACGGCCATCAATGGCGGCAAGTTCAGCGACAGCGCCGCCAGTGCCCTGGTCACGGCGCTGGGCCAGAGCCTGACGACGCAGATTGGTGATTGGGCGCAAACCCATGGCATCGAGCCGGGCGATATCGGCAAGGCGGTTGCCCACGCGGCGGTGCAGTGCGCGCAGGCCCAGGCCATGGGCGGCGACTGCGCCAGTGCGGCCATGGGCGGGGCCACGGCCGAGCTGCTCTCGCCCTATCTGGGCAGCACGGGCAAGTACGCGGAGCTGGTGACTGCGCTGGGCTCTATGGTGTTGGCTACTGCCACTGGGCATGACGCCACTACGGCCATGCGCGCGGCGCAGGAGGTGGATACGTATAACCGGCAGTTGCATCCGACGGAAGCCAAACTTATCAAGGACAACGCCAAACAGTACGCGTTACAACGTGGTATCAGTGTTGAGCGTGCCGAGGCCGAATTGACCCAGCAAGCTGAACGCAATAACGACAGTGCACACGCAGAGCGGTTGGGCTCCGATGATGCACAAGCCCAAGCATTTTTGAAAACCTTGGGTGCCGGGCAATCCATGGTGGACGGGCTCACTGGGCAAACTTATCAACTCTTCAGCGCAGATCAAGCCACGCGCGACAACCACGCTGAATTTGGGCAATATGCAAAGACCAGCCCGGCTGTTCAACAACTGCTAGATGTTACGTATACAAAAGCCTACATGCCGCAGAACGGCCAAACCATTGCCGGTGTGAATGGCAGCAATGCTGGGGCGCTTACAGGTTCAGACTTGGCACTCAACGACGCGGCCAGAGATTACGGAAACATGCGCAAGCAACCTGCAGTTGTGCAATGGGCCGTGCTGGGAGAATTGCGCCAAGAACGCCAAAGTAACCTGCAAAATCAACTTGACCTCACGCAAGAACTCCAGCGACTCAACGAAAGGGGTGATACCAGTAGCGCGGCCGCAAATCGTCGTGGCGAAATCATCAACCGACTAACCCAACTTGACGCTGAAAACACCACCCTGCGCCAAGCCAGCGTAGAACAGATCAGGGCTATGGGTAGCGCAGGCCTGCTCAAACCTATCAATCAACGGGAATGGGGCGAGGGTGTAGGTGAAGCTATTGCCAGCAGTGGTCTAGCACTCAAGGGATTGAGTGCCTCCAGCATCTCCGGCAGATTGACCATGCTGCGTGAAGCTTTGCAAGATTCTCAGGCGGCAACCACTGCTGCAAAAATAGAGGTGCAAGCAATTGCAAAGGCTCAAGTGGGGGCAAATGGGGAAACGGTTGCGAATGCCGGTGCATCCTCAGGGCGTGGTCTTTCAGTGACGTATATCGACCCTGCAACAGGTGTTGCCACCATTAACCCAACAACTTCTGTAAGTGGGTCGCAAATTAGTCGGTTGTCCACGGATTCAAATGCAGCTTCACACGAAGTTCAAGTTGCGGCGCAGTTGGAAAATGCGACTGGCAGCACCATCAAGATGGTTGAGAAACCTCCTGTGAATCCTGATGGCAGTCGCCCAAAGAGCCCCGACTTTGTTTTTGAGTCCGGTCCAAACGCTGGCAAAACAGGGGATTTCATGTTCACTGCTGAACCGAACAAGGTTCCAAGTATGAACAATTATTTCGACATGAACTGGCCTAAAACAGAGGCTAGTCTTAACGCGCACTTGACCAAGGCCGACGTTGTTGTTCTTGATTTCGCGAACCTCACGCCAGTGAATCAAGTGAAAGTCAGCAACTGGATCAATACACTATCCCCCGCACAGCGCAGCCAAATTTTGATTCGGAGGTAGAAGGTGAGTCAACATCTATGGATTAGTTCGGATGAGTCTATTGAATGGGAAAACAGGTCATGGATGACCAATAGATTTGTTTTCGAAAACATATTTGATCGAGTGAAATCGTACTTCAAACCTTCGGAATTGGCCTGCCAAGAGGCATGCTACTTTGACTGGGGCGTAGAGGGTATCGAATTAAGTTACGTTGAAAAGGACTGTTTCAATATTTTTTATCTTCGTTGCAAAACCGCGCTGAATCACTATCCGGATGAAAAGGCGATGGAGTACGAAAAAACGAGTGAGGAGCGACGGGGTACGCACGAACATGTCGCATGGGAGTGGACAGAGATACTGAAACGACTTGAACTTGATAAGCGTTACGACGTTGCATGGATTAAGAGCTATCGTCGTGAGCATGACTAGGTGCAGAAAACCATCGACGACAGGTGTCCTGTCCGCATGTCCGCCAAGCTCCGAGTATGCATTTCCAACCGCGTTTTCACGAGATTGGTCCTGTCTCTCACCGTAAGTCTGCTCGGTCCGTTACGTTTTACCTTGCCGCTTTGACCGCTAATTAAGCAAATCTTCGCATCCAAGCGTAGCACCCCCGTCCTCTGCGGACAGTGACTGTTGATCGATGATTACGCCGTCTCGTTGTGCGCCGCTACCTACGCATGCAGTACCCCACCAGCAATCCAATGCCTGCACCAGCACCGCCCGCTGGGGTGGCGTCTGCGCCAAGGCCACCTTGTTCCACCCGTTCCATGCCCCCGCAGGCGTCAACTCCGCCAGGTTCTGGTGGGGCCGCGCATGGTTGTAGAGCAGGGTGAACTCTTGCAAGGCAGCATGCAAAGCCCGGCGACCAGGAATGACAAGTTGGCGTAGCAGCTGCTTGAGCGTTCGAAATAAGCGCTCGATGCGTCCGTTGCACCAAGGCGCACAGGTGGGAAGGCGCTGATGGCGAATGCCCACCAGTTTCAGAAAGGTAGTGAACACCCAGTTGGTGAAGATGATTTCGTTGTCGGTACGAATGCGGTTGGACTTGCCATGCCTACAGATGGCAAAGCTAGTTTAGGCAAGTAGTTCAAACATCAAATCAGCCTCTAGCGCAGATATCACCTACGCAAGCAGCTATCAATTTAAAAGCATTTAGATACCCCAAACTGTAGCCAACACACCCAGCGGCGTGACCTCAGGCCGACTGCTTGAACGCCATCACCGCCTGGTTGCGCAGGGTGCGCAGCAGGGCCAGTTCTTTTTCATCCACCACCAGGCCGCCGGGCTGGGCGGTGTCGGCGTAGACCAGGCCCAGGGGTTTGCCTTTGATGGCCAGGGGCAGCAGCAGGAACGTGGGGGCGTGGAACTGCTGGGCGTACCAGGCGGGCAGGCGCTCGGCGATACGGGCCTCGGTGGCGTCGTTGATCAGGGTGTCGGCGCCCTTGAGGCAGACGGCGGTGAACAGGTCTTGGGTGTCGCTGGCCTTTAGCGGTACGTGGAAGGATTTGGCCAGGGCTTCCACGCCCTCGCCCAGGCCGAATCGGCCGGTCAGCGCGTCGGTCTTGGCGTCGCGCATGCAGAAGATGATGCGCTGAAAGCGCATGGCGCGGAACATGGTTTCCAGAATCATGCGCAGCACGTCGCTGAGCTTGAAGTCTTCCACCATGGCGTGGGTGATGTCCAGGATGCCGGCGGTCAGGATGTCGGCCGCGCTGGGCTCTGACGCGGGGGCGGCCGCCTCCGCAGGTTCCACAGGGGTGGCTTGCAGCTCCATCGGGGCCAGGGTGTCCAGGAACCCGTCGATGGGCAGGATGCTGTCGTCGCTGGGCGTCTTCAGCAGCTGGGCCGAACCCGAGCCTGCCGGTAGCTGGATCTCCATGGCGTCGGCCATTTCAATCAGCTTCTTGCGGGCCAGCAGCGTGGCTTTTTGTACCGCTTCGGGGCTCAAGCCCAGGGTTTTGGCGTAGCGGCGCGACAGCAGGGCCAGGCGTACCGGCAGGTCTTTGGGGTCGGCGCGCTGCAGGGTGTCGGCGATGTCGTTGGCGGCGGTGGCGATCCAGCGCAGTCGCTCCTCCAGGCCCACCGGTGGGCGCAGGGGCGGTTCGCCACCGGGCTTGCGCATGCAGCGGCGCATGCCCTCAGGCAGGCCCCAGGATTGGGCCACGCCCACGCCCAGCGATTCAAAGCTCAGGCCCAGCACGCTGGTGGACGCGGCGGCTTCGGTCAGGTGCTGCTGGGGCGCTGCCAGCAGGCCACGCACGGCACGCGCTTCTTGCGGGAAGTACAGCTCGGCCAGCATGCGGCCCAGGTTCTGGAACATGGCGCCGATGAAGGCTTCTTCGCTCTCCTGGGAGGCCGTGCACAACTCGCTGGCGATGGCGCCGGCCATCAGCGAGCGCACGAACTCTTCCTTCAGCAGGCTGGCGTGAACCTTGTCGCGCATGTGTTCCAGCAGCACCAGGCTGAGCGCCATATTGCGGATGCCGTTGAAGCCGACCAGACTGACGGCCCGCGACACGGTGCTGATGCTGCCGCCACGCGCTGCAAAGTGCGCGCTGTTGACCAGGCGCAGCAGCTTGTTGGTCAGCGCCACGTCTTTCAAAATTTCATTGGTGACGCTGCCGACGCTTTCGGTCTCGGAGCTGGCCATGCCCTGGATGCGGATGATGGAGTCCGACATGGCCGGAAAGTCGCTCTGCAGGCGCATGCGCGCCAGCAGGGCCAGCAGGGTGCCGTGGTCAGTGCCGAGCGCTGCTGCGTCGGTGGGGGCCGTGGTGGGTGGTATCAGGTCGGCCATATGGGAAAGAAATACAAGGGGGAAAGGAATGCAAAGGCAGGTGTGCTGCAATAGGTTGTTTCTTTCCGCAGTATGGCACTGCGGTTACAAATGGACGCAATATTTTGGCCGCTGCGTCCCCCGTATTTATACGTACAGCGGCTCTTCCTGCATGGCCTCGATCTGTTCCGTCAGCATGTTCACCTGGCCGGTCCAGTAGTCGCTGCTGCCGAACCATGGGAAGTTGATGGGGAAGGTCGGGTCGCTCCAGCGCCGGGCCAGCCAGGCACTGTAATGGATGAGGCGCAGGGTGCGCAGCGGCTCGATCAGCGCCAGCTCGCGCCGGTCGAAGTCGCGGAACTGCTCGTAGCCGTCGATCAGGCCGCTGAGCTGACCGGTGCGCTGGGCACGGTCGCCGCTGAGCAGCATCCACAGGTCTTGCACGGCCGGGCCGGTACGGGCGTCGTCCAGGTCAACGAAGTGCGGGCCGCCGTTGGGGCCGTCGGTGGGGGTCCAGAGGATGTTGCCGGGGTGGCAGTCGCCGTGCAGGCGCAGGATTTTGGCATCGGAGTCTTTTATGCCTCTAGCGCTGGAAGGTAGTGCGCTGGCAGCTATTAAATCGAGAGCATCACTGCAGGCCTTATGCCAGGCGGCCTGCACGTCCAGCGGCACGATTTCGTGCTTCAGCAGCCAGTCGCGCGAGTGGATGCCGAAGCTTTCCAGGTCCAGCGCGGGGCGGTGCACAAAGGCTTTCTTGGCGCCCACAGTGTGGATGCGCGCCAGGAAGCGGCCTATCCACTCCAGTACCTCGAAGTCGTCCAGCTCGGGCGGGCGGCCACCCCGGCGCGGGCTGACGCTGAAGGCAAAGCCGGCAAAGTCATGCAGGGTGCGGCCGTCCAGCACCAGTGGGCCAACGGCCGGGATTTCGGCCTCCATCAGCTCGGCGGCGAAGCTGTGTTCTTCCAGAATCTGCGCCTGGCTCCAGCGGCCGGGCCGGTAGAACTTGGCCACCACCGCGCTGCCGTCTTCCAGATGCGCCTGGTAGACGCGGTTTTCATAAGAACTGAGCGCCACCATGCGCCCATCGCCATACAGGCCGACGCTGGCCAGCGCGTCCATCACGACGTCCGGCGTGAGGGTTTGGTAGGGATGGGCGGCGTTAGAGGAAGCATTGGGGGTGGACATGCCGCGATTGTCACCGCTGCAAAACAAAAAGCCCACGCCATGAGAATGGCGCGGGCTTTTTAGGGTTGCCCTCGCGGGCACGAGAGTGCTTAGACCAGAGTCAAGGTCACTTCGATGTTGCCGCGGGTGGCGTTGGAGTAGGGGCACACGCCGTGGGCGGTGTCGATCAGGTCCTGGGCCACAGCGCGGTCCATGCCAGGCAGGCTGATCTTCAGCTGCGCAGCGATGCCGAAGCCGGCGGGGATGGGGCCGATGTCGATGCTGGCGTCAATGCTGGCGTCGGCGGGCACGCTGATCTTCTTCAGGCCGGCCACGTGTTTCATGGCACCCATGAAGCAGGCGGAGTAGCCGGCAGCGAACAGCTGCTCTGGGTTGGTGCCGTTGCCGTTGCCACCCAGGGCTGGGGGGGGTGCCAGGGTCACGCTGAGCTTGCCGTCGTCGCTGGCAGACTTGCCTTCGCGGCCGCCGGTGGTGTGGGCGTGGGCGGTGTAGAGCACTTTGTCGAGTTTGGTAACCATGGTGTTTCCTTTGGGGTGGTGAAAAAACGGGTTCGTCAGGCGCGGTAACTGGTAAGTCGCTCGCGCAGGGCCTGTACTTGCTGCGTGAGTGAAATCAATTCGGGCAGGGCGCACTGGCTGGCATCCAGGATGCAGCCGGGTATTTTTTCGGCCTGGGCCTGCAGGCTACGGCCCGCAGATGTCAGGCGTATGGTGACGCGACGCTCATCCTGCGCGTCACGCTGGCGGGTCAGCCAGCCGGCCGTTTCCATGCGCTTGAGCAGCGGCGTCAGCGTGCCGGAGTCCAGGAACAGGCGCTCGCCCAAGGCGGACACCATCAAGCCGTCGTTTTGCCACAGCACCAGCATCACCAGGTACTGGGGGTAGGTCAACTCCAGCTTGTCCAGCAGGGGCTTGTACAGCTTGGTCATGGCCAGCGAGGTGGAATACAGCGCAAAACACAGCTGATTGTCCAGCTGCAGCATCTCGGATGCCGGGAGTGGGGTGGAGACTGCGTTTGCCATGGGTCGAATTATAGCGAGCAATTAAATTGCACACAACTTAATTGCAAAAATTTGTTTCAAGCCACCGACAAGCCAAAGCACACGTCATCGACAAACACGCCGTCAGCCACCCTTACATGCTCGCGCAGCCTGCCCTCCTCCACAAAGCCCAGGCCCTGGTACAAGGCGATAGCGGGGTGGTTGCTGGCGCGCACCCAGAGTTCGATCTTGCGCACCTCGGGGCGCTGGCGCGCCCAGTCCACCAGCGCCGTCAGCAAGGCCCGGCCATAGCCGCGACGCGACTGGCCGGGGTGCACGCAAATGTCCAACGTGACCACATGGGCGATGTTGCGGCGTGGCAGGGGCATCAGGCTGGCGTGGCCGACCATGCGGCCGTCTACCTCGGCCACCAGGTATTTGCCACGCCCTCCAGCGCCTTCAGCCATGAAGGCGATGCGCTTCTGGAAACTGGCTACCAGCAGTTCCTCGGGCTCGGCAATCAGCCGGCCAGCGGCCGCGGCGGCCGTGCTGCGCTCGGCGGCACACAGCCGGGTGGCGTCCGCCACCCGCGCGTCACGTAATACCGGCAATACCAGCATGCCCGCCATCAGTAGGTGTAGACGCCCTGCTTGGTCTTGCGGCCCAGCCGACCGGCCGCCACCATCTCTTTCAGCAGCGGGCTGGGGCGGTATTTGCTGTCACCAAATTCGTTGAGGAACACCTCCATCACCGCCAGGCACACATCCAGGCCAATCATGTCGGCCAGCGCCAGCGGGCCCAGGGGCTGGTTGCAGCCCAGGGTCATGCCGGCGTCGATGTCTTCCGGCGTGGCCACGCCCTCGGCCAGCACGAAGAAGGCCTCGTTCACCATGGGCATGAGGATGCGGTTCACCACGAAGCCGGGGCCGTTCTTCACGGTGATAGGGGTCTTGCCCAGGGCGATGGCCATGGCGTGCACAGCATCGTGGGTGGCATCGCTGGTCTGCAGGCCACGAATGATTTCCACCAGGGCCATCAGCGGCACCGGGTTGAAGAAGTGCATGCCGATGCAGCGGTCTGGCCGCTTGGTCACCGCCGCCAGTTTGGTGATGGAGATGGACGAGGTGTTGGAGGCAATCAGTACCTCGGGCGGCAGCAGCGCGTCGAGCTGCTGCACGATCTTGACCTTGAGTGCGTAGTTCTCAGTGGCGGCCTCGATCACCAGCTGCGCGGACTGGAAGTCTTCATAGCGGGTCGAACCTTTGATGCGCGCCAGGATGGCGGTCTTGTCGGCGGGCGTGAGCTTTTCCTTCTTGATCAGCCGGTCCAGGCTGCCGGCGATGGTGGCCAGGCCCTTGGCCACGGCTTCATCGGAGATATCGACCATCACCACGCTCAGCCCCGCCGCCGCACAGGTCTGCGCAATGCCGTTGCCCATGGTGCCGGCGCCGACGACGCCGACCGTGCTGATGTTGAAAGTGCTGATCATAGCAAACTCCTGACAGATAGGTAATTGAAGAGCAGATGGGGTAAGAACGTGTTTACGATCCAAGTTATGCACCATCATAGAAGCACTGAATAAGCAGAAGCTGCGCCATCTCCATGTTCGACTACATCATCATCGGCGCCGGTACTGCGGGCTGCGTACTGGCCGCCCGCCTGAGCGCAGACCCGCGGGTGAACGTGGCGCTGATAGAAGCCGGCCCCATGGATGCCAGCCTGCTGTCGCGCTGCCCCGCCGCCGCCCCTCTGCTGGCGCGCCGTAGCGGCCTGCACAGCACGCCCCAGGCGGGGCTGAACGGCCGCGCGGCCTACCTGCCGCACGCCCCCATGCTGGGCGGCGCCAGTGCCAGCAATGCCATGCTGTACAACCGGGGCCATCCCAGCGACTACGAGCATTGGGCCGCAGAGGGCAACCTGGGCTGGGGCTTTGCCGATGTGCGGCCCTTTTTCCTGCGCGTGGAAGACACGCTGGGCATTGCCGACGCCGCGCCCGCCCAGGCCTGCAGCCAGGCCTTTGTGGACGCCGCCGGCCAGGCCGGCTGGCCGCACCTGCCGCATTTCAACAACCCACAGCCCGAAGGCATAGGCCTGCACCAGGTGCTGCGCCGCGCGGGTGAACGCTGCAGCACGGCGGCGGCCTATGTGCTGCCACAGCTGCAGCGCACCAATCTGCACCCGTTCACCCACGCGCACTGCACCCGCGTGCTGCTGCGCGGCGCGCGCGCCATCGGGGTGGAGTTCGCGCAGGACGGCCTGCTGCAGCAGTTGCACACACAGGGCGAGGTGCTGCTGTGCGCCGGGGCCTATCATTCGCCGCAGCTGCTGATGCTGTCCGGCATAGGCCCGCACGCGCATCTGGTGGCGAACGGCATCGCCACCCGCCACGCCCTGCCCGGCGTGGGCCTGCACCTGCACGACCAGGCCACGGTGGCCCTGGTGTTCGACGCACCCCACGCCAAGGATCTGCTGGGCCTCTCCCCCACCGGCCTGCTGCGCCTGGCGCGCGCCGCTTGGCAGTGGCGCCAGGCCCGCAGCGGCCCACTGACCAGCAATTTGCTGGAGGCCGGCGGCTACGTGAAAAGCCAGCCCGAAGAAGCCATACCCGACCTGCAGCTGGGCCTGGGCTGCGCCAAGCTGCTGGACCATGGCCGCCAGATCCTGCCCGGCCTGGGCTTCACCCTGCAGGCCACGGTGCTGCGCCCGCGCAGCCGGGGCACGGTGCTGCTAGAGGGCAAAGACCCCTTCCTGGCGCCACGCCTGGACCCGCACCTGCTGGGCGAACGCGAGGACGTGGAATGCCTGCAGCGCGGCCTGGGCCTGCTGCGCCAGATCGCCGCCCAGCCGGCCATGGCGGCCCTGGGTGCGCGCGAAACTCGCCGCTCGGCCGCACAGCAGAGTGAACTGCAAACCGAATATTTCATCCGCGACCATGCCACCGCCGCGGGCTACCCGGTAGGCAGCTGTCGCATGGGCAGCGGCCCGCTGGACGTGGTGGACGCCCAGCTGCGGGTACACGGAATGCAGGGCCTGCGGGTGGTGGACGCAGCGGTCATGCCCAGCACCGTGGGCGGCCCCACGCAGGGGGCCGTGGCCATGCTGGCCGAGAAGGCCGCCAGCCTGTTGCAAGCCGATACAGGTCTGCTATGAATTTTGAAAAAATAGTCTGACGCGCTGGCCCCAAGGTCCAATAATGGTGCACCGCCGCCCGCCCAACGCTGCCACGCACCGCACTGCATGAACTTCATAGAACGCCCCCGGCTGAATGCCGTTGCCGGCCCCATCTTCGGGGAGTTTTTACTGGGTTACACCGTGGTCATCGCCGGCCTGTGGCTGGCCTCGCACACCTCGGACGGCGCGGCCGGCAGCCTGGGCCTGGCAAACCAGGTGCTGGAGTCGCTCTATGTGGTGTTCCGCGTGCTAGCCATCGGCATGGGCGTGGTCATCACGCAGCTGCTGGGCGGCAAACAGCTGGACCTGGTACGGCGCACCGCGCTGGCCGGGCTGGGTGCCTGCACCTGGGCTGGCGCGCTGGTGGTGGCCATCCTGGTGCTGGGCAACGACGCCATCCTGGACCTGCTGAACGCACCCGACGAAATCCTGCCCCTGGTCAGCCCCTATCTGCAGCTGCTGGCACCGGCCGCGCTGCTGGACGGTTACAACCTGACCATGGCCTCCATCCTGCGCGCCCACCTGCATGTGCGCGACTCGCTGAAGGTGATGGTGGTGATGCACAGCACGCACCTGGCGCTGGCCGTGCCACTGATGTTGGGCGTAGGACCCTGGGAAGGCCTGGGCCTGTACGGCTTTGCGGTGGCGCTGCTGATCAGCCGGGCGCTGGGCCTGGCGCTGCACCTGATCCTGTGGCGCAAGCGCATGGACCTGGTGCCCAGCGCCCGCCACTGGTGGGTGCTACAGCCGCGCGTGCTGGCACCGGTGCTGCGCATCGGCGTGCCGGGCGCCAGCGCCGAGCTGGGCTACCGGGTGGCCTTCATGGTGTCGCTGGCCAGTGCGGCGCGCCTGGGCGTGGCGGCCCTGGCCACCCATGCCTACACCCTGCAGCTACTGCGCTATGTGCTGCTGATCAGCCTGGCGATCGGCTGGGCCTGCGAGATCATGGTCGGTCGCCTGGTGGGTGCTGGCCAGTTCACGCAGGCGCACATGCTGGTGCGCAAGGGCCTGCGCAACGGCATCATGGCCTCGGGCGGCATGGCGGTGCTGGCGGCGCTGGCCTCGCCCTGGCTGATGCGCGTCTTCACCAAGGATGTGCATGTGATCGAGGCCGCCCACACCCTGCTGTGGATTGCCGTGGCGCTGGAGACCGGCCGTGCCTTCAACCTGATCATCACCGGCGCCCTGCGCGCCACCGGCGACGTGATCTACCCGGTGGCCGCCAGCCTGGGCTCGTTCTTCCTGGTGCTGGGCGCGGGCTCGTACATCATGGGCCGCAACTTCGGCCTGCCGGGCATCTTCATTGCCTATGCGGCAGACGAATGGGTGCGCGGCCTGCTGATGTGGTCGCGCTGGCACTGGCACGGCTGGCTGCCGCATGCACGCAGCTCGCAGCGCCGGGTCAAGAGGCGCTAACGGTCCGCTGCACGCACTACAAAATTTAGAGAAAATAGGGCGCTAGCGCAGACAAAATCAGCGCTAATCGCTACTTAATTTATAGCAACACCAAACACACCACCCGAAGGAAAACCATGCCCACACCCCTGCCCACCGCCGCGTTGGAACAAACCTTTCTGCACGCACGCACCTTCAGCAAATTCACCGACCAGCCAGTCACCGACGCCCTGTTGCACCAGCTGCACGAACTGGCCAAGTGGGGCCCTACCTCCATGAACTGCCAGCCTGCGCGCCTGGTGTTCGTGCGCAGCCCCGAAGCCAAGGCCAAGCTGAAGCTGGCTCTGGCCCCCGGCAATGCCGACAAGACCATGGCCGCCCCGGTCACGGTGATCGTGGCCATGGACAGCCGCTTCTATGACTACCTGCCTGAGCAGTTCCCAGTCATGGACGCCAAGCCCATGTTCGAAAACAACGCCGCGCTGGCCGAAGCCACGGCATTCCGCAACAGCTCGCTGCAGGGCGCCTACCTGATCGTGGCGGCCCGCCAGCTGGGCCTGGACTGCGGCCCCATGAGCGGCTTTGACGCCGGCAAGGTGAACGAGCAGTTCTTCCTCGACGGCCGCTTCAAGGCCAACTTCCTGATCAACCTGGGCTACGGCGAAGTGGGTACACCCTACCCGCGCGGCCCCCGCCTGTCGTTCGACACGGCCTGCAGCATCGTTTAAGCAACGTACCTAGCGCTTGAACTTTCCGTCCATCCCGACGATGGCCAGGTCGGCAAAGTCCAGGCCGGTGTGGTCGGTGGGGCTGTAACCCAGCTCCAGGCCGCCCAGGTCGAACTTGCTCAGGCCCTCCAGCGCGGCCTGCAAGCGTTCACGCGTGGGCTTGCCGCCGCTGCGGTTCAGTCCCTCGACCAGCACCTTGGCGGCGGCAAAGCCTTCCAGCATGGCCGGGCTGGGGTCGCCCAGGCCTTTGGCGCGCGACAGCTCGGCGCATTCCTTCACCAGCCCATAAGACAGCGACTGCGGAAACACCTGGCTGACGATGACACCGCGCGCATTCGCTCCCAGGCTGGCAATAAAACCGGCCGAGGCGTTGTTCGACAGGGTCACAAACTGCGCATTGCTGCCAGCCGCCTTCAGCGCCTGGATGGCCTCTGCAGCCGCGCCGCCCGAGGCCACCAGCAACACGGTTTGTGCCCCAGACTGCGCCACGGCTGGCGCGATCTTGGAGAAGTCGGGCTTGCTGCGGTCAAACTTGTATTCGCCGCTGGGCGCCATCTTGGCGGTCTGCAGGCCTTTTTGCGCACCGGCCAGACCGTCCAGGCCAAAGCTGTCGTCGGTATAGACCAGGGCAATCCTGGTAAAGCCGCTGCTGACCTGCTGGGCAATCGCCTTCTCGGCCTCGCGCTGGTAGGTGGCCCGCACATTGAACACGTATTTGCGCACCGGCTGGTGCAGCACCATGGCGCCAGAGGACGGCCCGACCAGGGGCACGCGGTATTTGTCCAGCAGCGGGATGACAGCCTCGGTGTGCGGCGTGCCACGGGTCAGGAACAGGGCCACCACGTTCTTTTCCTCGATCAGCACGCGGGCGTTTTCCACCGCCTGCTGGGTGTCGAACTTGTCGTCCATGGAGATCAGCTCGATCTTCTGGCCGGCCACGCCGCCCTTGGCGTTGACGCGGTCGAAATACAGCTTGGCGCCGTCAGTGGTTTCCTTCACCCCCGCGGCCACGGCGCCGGAGAAGCCAGCGGTCTGGCCTATCCATATCTGCGCCTGGGCGGTCATGCCGCTACAGGCAAACAACACGGCAAGGCCAAGAGAGTAGCGAGTCTTCATGGATAGTACGGAGGTAAGGCTGGGACCGCGATTGGGCCACAAGCCGGCCGCGCAGGAAAGCCCATAAATGGGAATCTACCGGGGCATATATGCGGTAAATTCCTCCCTTCCGGCCATCCGCGCGCCCGCGCCCTGCCCTTTCTCTCTGTACGGATTTCCCCATGACCACCTTCGGTACCCCTCTGTCCCCGTCTGCCACCAAAGTCATGCTGCTCGGCTCCGGCGAGCTTGGCAAGGAGGTGCTGATTGCCCTGCAGCGCCTGGGCGTGGAAACCATTGCGGTGGACCGCTACGAGAATGCGCCCGGCCAGCAGGTGGCCCACCACGCGCGCACCATCACCATGAGCGACCCGGCCCAGCTGAAGGCACTGATCGAAGCCGAGCGCCCACACCTGGTGGTGCCCGAGATCGAAGCCATCGCCACCCTGGCGCTGGAAGAACTGGAAGCCGCTGGCGGCGTGCGCGTGATCCCCACCGCCCGCGCCGCGCGTTTGACCATGGACCGCGAGGGCATACGCCGCCTGGCCGCCGAAACCCTGGGTCTGCCCACCAGCCCCTACGTGTTCTGCGACTCGCTGGACGAGCTGCAGGCCGCCATCGACAGCAAGATCGGCTACCCCTGCATCGTCAAGCCGGTGATGAGCAGCTCCGGCAAGGGCCAGAGCAAGATCAACGGCCCCGCCGATGTGAAGTCCGCCTGGGACTACGCCATGGCCGGTGGCCGCGTCAGCCACGGCCGCGTCATCGTTGAAGGCTTCATCGACTTCGACTACGAGATCACCCAGCTCACCGTGCGCGCCCTGGGCGCCGATGGCAAGGTGGAGACGCATTTTTGCGACCCGATTGGCCACGTCCAGGTCAGCGGCGACTACGTGGAAAGCTGGCAGCCCCACCCCATGCCGCTGCCGGCCATCCAACGCTCGCGCCAGATCGCCAAGGCCGTGACCGACAACCTGGGTGGCCAGGGCCTGTTCGGCGTGGAGCTGTTCGTCAAGGGCAATGAAGTCTGGTTCAGCGAGGTCAGCCCGCGCCCGCACGACACCGGCATGGTCACGCTGTGCACCCAGTGGCAAAACGAGTTCGAGTTGCACGCCCGCGCCATCCTGGGCCTGCCGGTGAACACCGCACTGAAGAGCCCGGGCGCCAGCGCCGTGATCTATGGCGGGGTCGATGCGAAGAACGTCGTCTTCGACGGCGTGGCCGAGGCGCTGCGCATCCCCAACACCGACATCCGCCTGTTCGGCAAGCCCGAGAGCTTTGTGAAGCGCCGCATGGGCGTGGCCCTGGTATTTGATGCCGATGTGGAACAAGCCCGCAGCCGCGCCAAACAGGCCGCTGCATTGGTCAAGCCGCGCACGGCTTGAACGCCGCCCACACGGTGAACCACCTCATCGCCTGGGCCGACGACTCGGCGTTGCGCATTTTGTTGGCGGCGGGGGTAGCCCTGGTGCTGGCTTTGGTGGTCCACATCATCGGCGCAGCCCTGGTGCGACGGCTCACGCGCAGCATGCCCATGGCGTCCACGATTGCGGCAGAGTGCCTTGCGCCTACCCGCTTCGTGCTGCCGCTGCTGGCCCTGCAGGCGGTGTGGCAGGTGGCGCCGCCCGACTTCCCGCTGATCGCCGGCGTGCGCCACGCCAACGTCTTGCTGCTGCTGGCCTGCCTGACCTGGCTGGGCCTACGCGTAGTGCGCGGCACCACCAAGGGCCTGATCGCCCTGCACCCGCTGCAGGTGGAAGACAACATCAACGCCCGCCGCGTTCACACCCAGGCCCGGGTGCTGGCCAACACCCTGGTGTTCGGCATTCTGGTCACCGGGCTGGCGTCCATCCTGATGACCTTCCCCGGTGCCCGCCAGTTCGGCGCCAGCCTGTTGGCCTCGGCAGGCGTGGTCGGCCTGGTGGTGGGTATCGCGGCGCGGCCGGTGCTGGGCAATCTGCTGGCCGGCTTGCAGATTGCGCTGGGCCAGCCGCTGCGCATAGACGACGTGCTGATCGTGCAGGGCGAGTGGGGCCGGGTGGAGGAGATCACCGGCACTTACGTGGTGCTGAAGATCTGGGACCAGCGCCGCCTGATCATCCCGCTGCAATGGTTCATTGAAAACCCGTTCCAGAACTGGTCGCGCCGCAACCCGGAGTTGATCGGCACGGTATTTCTGTGGGTGGACTATGGCATGCCCATGGAGCCGCTGCGCCACGAAGCCCAGCGCATCTGCCAGGCGTCACCCGCCTGGGACGGCCGCCACTGCAAGCTGGACGTGACCGACACCGCCGCCAACGGCGTGCAGATCCGCATGGAAGTCACCGCCGCCAATGCCGACCTGCTGTGGCGCGTGCGCTGCGACCTGCGCGAAGGCCTGGTAGCCTACCTACAGCGCGACTACCCACAGTACCTGCCGCGCAACCGCATGGCGGTGGAAGACAATCGGATGGCACCCACATCCATGCTATGAAATAAATAGCTGCTGGCGCACACAGAATCTGCGCCAGCGGCCAGAAACGTTTATATTGATGGCGCACCCGCTGTTATCCCAGACCACCCCATGGACAGCCCCTTTCCCCTAGACCAAATGCCTGCCCTGCGCGTAGGCGCCCGCCTGTCCGAACAGCTGGCCGACGCACTGGCCGTCAGCATCCGTGAAGGCCAGCTGCCCGTGGGCCAACGCCTGCCGACCGAAGGGAAGCTTGCGGAACGCTTCGGCGTCAGCCGCACCGTGGTGCGTGAGGCCCTGTCACGGCTGAAGATGCAAGGGCTGATCGAATCACGCCAGGGCTCGGGCGCGTTCGTGATGCGCCGCGAGGCCAGTACCCAGACACCGCTGGTGCTGGCCACGGACGGCTCGGTAGACGCGGTGATCCAAATGGTGGAGGTGCGCCGCGCGCTGGAGGCCGAATCCGCCGCGCTGGCTGCAGCCCGCCGCACGCCGCAGGACATCAAACAAATCAAAGCCACCATCCAGACGCTGCAGCGCGCCGTGGCCAGCGGCGGCGACGGCGTGGCCGAAGACGTGGCCTTCCACACCGCCATCGCCACCGCCGCGCGCAACCCCTTCCTGCTGGCCACGCTGGCCTACCTGAACCAGTTCCTGCTGGACGCCACGCGCGTCACCCGAGCCAACGAAGCCACCCGCGCCGACTTCGCCCAGCAGGTGCGTGACGAGCACGCGCTGATCGTGCAGGCCATAGAAGCCGGCGACCCCAGCGCCGCCCGCCTGGCCGGTGCCACCCACATGGCCAACGCCGCCCGGCGCATAGGCAGCGCCGACCCCGTGTTCTGGACCGCCCAAGGCAAAGACCTGGCCGACCGCCTGCTGGGCGAGCTGGGCGCGCCCCTGGCGGCGGCTCCACGCAAGCGCGGAACATCCACCTGAGGCGCACTGCAAATTCGCATGGGCAGCGCGAGGCCATCGGGTCGCATGGACGCCAAAAAGTTCGGCCAAGCCAAAGTGGCTTGCAACTTGGGGGTTGAAGTTCTTCTCCACTTTCATTACCGTATGAAAGCAAGCTCACCTTAGGGAAAGCCTGTCTGCAAGCCACTTTCAGGAAATTCCTATGGATGTTTTAAACCTTACAAGCCCATATCTATCGCAGGGTTTACGGCCTACACCACGCTGAAGCACCATGAATGCTGCCGTCTCTTGCCCAGTCTGCTCAGGCCCTATCGGTACCCATGTCATACGGCCGGAATTCACCTGCCACCATTGCGCGTGGGCACTGCACGCGAACGTGGGGAATGCATTCAGGCGAGGCCTTATTGCGGGCGTCATTGCAACGCTCGTTTCTCTGTGCTTGGCACTGCTGCTGCCGTTTCCGGCCACAGCGGTGGTGACTACCTGGCTCCAATGTGGCGCTTTGGTCGCACTGGCTGTGGGGGCGGGTGTCTACCGTCTTGCCTTGGTCATCACCCCCATCCGGCCCCAAGTGCGTTTTCACAACTCTGCTGACACGAGCCCGCAATGACAGAAGCCACATTTCGTTGTTCCAACTGTGGCGCCGCATTGGACAGCCCTGACTCCATTTGCCTGCGTTGCGACCCCGAGTTGCAGCCCCCAAATAGAGACCCGAACATGGGGAAGTACCGCTGCCCCAGCTGCAGTTGCCGCTTCGATTCGCCCGTATTCACGTTGTGGCCGCCCACCGCGAAGTGGTACGTGCCGCAAGGATCCCGGTTGACCTGCCCGCATTGTGGAAAGCACCTGCGGGACCGGCACGTCGTAGAGCGCACCCCGATCGAGCTGGGAGTGGCCGTTGTGATCGTGGTCGCATCCTTGTTTTTGCCCTGGCGGCCCGGCGCGCAATATGCGCTGCTGATCGTCATCGTCGCAGTCGATTTTGTGCGTGCGCGGCGCGCAAAACAGAGCGTGGCCCATGCAGAAGAGCGATATGCGGTGGCAAAAGGCTCTTAGCCAAACGCTGGCTACGTGCTGAAACGCGCCAAGGCTGGATAAACATTCACTCTCAAATTGATAGCTGGCTGTGCAGTTATTTCAAGCGCTAGCGGCCGATTTGGCTTGAAACTTTCGAAGGGTTGATGTCTTCGGCATCCCCGGCCGGGATATGCGCCCGGCGGCGCAGTAACGTTTCTTTTGCTTCGCCAAAAGAAAGTCACCAAAGAAAAGGCGAGCCGAAGTCGTCGCCCCCTTCGCTGCGCTACGGGGTACGCTGCGTTGCTCGGCCTGAGCGGGACCCCGACCAAAGCGCGCACCGCAGGTTCCCGTAGCGCCAGCGAAGGGCGCAGACAGTGGGGGCGCCTTTCTTTTGGTGACTTTTCTTTTGCGCAAAAGAAAAGGTACTCGCCCGCCGGGGCGAACTCCCGGCCAGAGATCACATTGATGCCGAGAGCTAATAGCACCATCAGAAGACACTCCAAAGTTCTTAACAAAAAACTATCGATATCACAAAAACTTCAACGTATTTTTCTCGGTTAGAGTGACTAATTTAAGCGGCAGTTATTAGATTTAAAACACGTTCACACTGGGAGCCAGATGCCTCATATAACCCAAGATTGGAAGCAAAAACAATTCATTTCTGCCACGCTTGTTGTCCTACTGCTTACTGCTTGTGTGGAGGCTCCAACCCGCACGGATACCGACGCATTCTTCATTCTGAAGGAAGGTCGCATTGCGCCTGAGAGCGCGCAGGCATTTGCTGACTGCCTACTAGATGGTTTTGACAAATCGCACTCGGTGTTCACGAGCGTCGCAAGTCGCCAACAACGTCGCAGCGACTCATTTCGCGTCGAGACGCTTGCTGGAGGAAGCATAATTTCCGTGAGTGCGGATGTATTCAACGATGGCCGAGTCGTACTAAATGAAAGTAAAGCCGCTGCACTGCTCGACACCTCTGGTCAGCGGAATGCGTTCAACAAATGCCTTGCGCAATACTCGTCAGCAACGTAGTACGTCGGAATATTGGCTAATGCCTAATTCAAACTTTGGATGGGTCTGCACAACCTGACCGGTATATCGGGTGCGGTGCATGGATCACTGACATGAACGTCCGAAAACGTCACGAATCGCGCCATAATTTGCGCTAATCGACAAGGGTTGCTTGAGCAATCCCTTGTATCTCCACCAGCGGCCATTCGGGCGATGGTTCAGCCCAACCAGGTTTATCCGCCACGTATGACGTTCGCTCTTGTTTCTTGCAGCGCTGCGCGGCAGATAAATGCACCTATTCGTTAGGGGGCCGATGCGCACACTATTCACACTCATCTTCTGCGCAGCCATCACAACAAGAGGACTCGCCCTGACGGTCTCTATCAATGCCAGCCTCCAAGGCGGCTACACGCCCGAGGTTGTAGGTACGACTAACCTCCCGGATGAAACGCTCCTGATGCTCGAACTTTCGAGCCGGGATGGCTCATACGTTGCGCAGTCGAAGGCAATAGTCACCGCTGGGGCTTTTCGAGGAGGGCCGTTCTCGGACCGGAATCGACCACTTTCGTCCGGAGCGTATCGCCTCGAAGTAACGATGCCTCTTGCGGCTGTCCAGCCGCCTCATCTCTGGCCCATCATCGGCAATCAGAACTCCAAGCTCCAGGGGCCACTCGTAAAACGGTCGCAATTCGGAGGAAACGTTGTCGAGTATCGAACTACGATCAAGATTGGCGCTGCCACCATTGACGGCCCAACTGCCGCGGCCATGCGGCAGCAGCCACAAGCTTTGCAACACACATGGTGGTTGAAGGCATGTAATGAGACATGTATACAGAAAAGGGACGAGGCAGCCAAAGGGCGCGATAAGCTTGACTTTGATCGTTGCTACTACGCTTGCGTCGCTGATGAGCCGGCAAAAAAGTAGTGCCGGCCGACGGCTCCCTAACGAGTAAGGTTGCTGCTAACACCATGATGGATCGCGGGCTTCAGGCTCATAGCCAAAACCCATAGCTTCTTGATCTTGGTGCGCACCCAGCGCCACGGCTTCCACTACGTTTCCCCCAGCCCCGGGAAACCCCCAATACCCTGCATCCCTCCCTTCACCTAAAGTTGTATGACAACATGCTTAGTAGACAAATATAATTTGCCCACTGGCTTTCTACAACCAGGAGACTGTTCCATGACTTCCGCCACCCTATCCGCCGTCCCCGAGGACGTCGAAACACGCGTCTATCGCAAAGTGTTTTGGCGCATCGTGCCCTTTTTGATGCTGTGCTACGTGGTGGCCTACCTGGACCGGGTGAACGTGGGCTTTGCCAAGCTGCAGATGGGACAGGACCTGGGTTTCAGCGAAACCGTGTTTGGCCTGGGCGCGGGCGTGTTCTTCATTGGCTACTTTTTGTTCGAGCTACCCAGCAACCTGCTGATGCACAAGATCGGCGCGCGTATCTGGATTGCCCGCATCATGATCACCTGGGGCCTGATGTCGGCGGCCTTCCTCTTCGTGAAGACGCCCTCCCAGTTCTACGTGATGCGCTTTCTGCTGGGCCTGGCCGAAGCCGGCTTTTACCCCGGCGTCATCCTGTACCTGACCTACTGGTTCCCGGCGCACCGGCGCGGCAAGATCGTGGCTGTGTTCATGTCGGCCATTCCCGTGGCGGGCATCTTTGGCAACCCGCTGTCAGGCTGGATCATGGACAGCTTCCACGATGTGTACGGCATGAACGGCTGGCAATGGATGTTCATCATCGAAGCCCTGCCCGCCCTGCTGGTGGGTGTGGCCGTCATCCTGGTGCTGGAGAACAGCATCAGCAAAGCCAAATGGCTGAACGAAGAAGAAAAGCGCTTCCTGTCCAGCGAGATCGCCGCCGACGCCAAGCACACGCTGCAAGGCCCGCACTCGGTGTCGGCCGTGTTCAAGGACAGCCGCGTATGGTGGATGTGCCTGATCTACTTCTCGTTCGTAATGGGCCAGTACGCGCTGACCTTCTGGCTGCCCACCCTGGTCAAATCCACGGGCATTACCGGCAACCTGAATATTGGCCTGCTCAGCGCCATTCCCTTCATCTGCGCCATCGTCGCCATGAACCTGTTTGGCCGCAGCGCCGACGCCAAGCGTGAACGCCGCTGGCACTTGATTATTCCGGCCCTGATGGGCGCCATCGGCTTCACAGTGGCTGCCTCGTACACGCAGAACACCGTGGTGGCGATCGCCTTCCTGTCGCTGGCAGCGGCCGGCACGCTGACCTGCGCACCGTTGTTCTGGTCGCTGCCCACGGCGTTTTTGTCGGGCACCGGCGCGGCGGCAGGCATTGCGGTGATCAACTCGGTGGGCAACCTGGCGGGCTTCGTCAGCCCCTACCTGATCGGCTACCTGAAGGACCTGACCCACAGCACCCAGATCGGCATGTATGTGCTGGCCGGCATGCTGGTGGTGGGCGCCATCGCCGTGTGGCGTACGCCGGCCCATCTGGTTAATCGATAAGTCTATTCACATCCCTCTGGAGAAATCATGCAACAAAATATTGGCGTTATTGGCCTGGGCGCCATGGGGCGCGGCATGGCCAGCTCGCTGCGCCGCGCGGGCTATAAGGTGCACGTCTGCGACGTGCGAGCCGAGGCGGCGCAGGCCTTTGCCGCCGAGGGCGGTGTGGCGTGTGCCAGTCCCGCCGAAGTCGCCGCGCACTGCGAGGTCGTGGTCAGCGTGGTGGTCAACGCCGCGCAGACCGAAGGCGTACTGTTTGGCGAGAACGGCGCGGCAGCCACCATGCGCCCCGGCAGCGCGTTTGTGATGTGCTCCACCGTGGACCCGAACTGGTCCATCGCGCTGGAAAAACGCCTGAACGCCATGGGCCTGCTGTACCTGGACGCGCCCATCTCCGGCGGCGCGGCCAAGGCGGCATCCGGCGACATGACCATGATGACCTCCGGCAGCGCTGCGGCCTACGACAAAGTGGGCGGCGCGCTGGACGCGATGGCGGCCAAGGTCTACAAGCTGGGCGATGCCGCCGGCCCCGGCAGCAAGGTGAAGATCATCAACCAGCTGCTAGCCGGCGTGCACATTGCCGCCGCCGCCGAAGCCATGGCCCTGGGCCTGCGCGAAGGCGTGGCGGCCGATGCGCTGTACGAGGTGATCACCCACAGCGCGGGCAATAGCTGGATGTTTGAAAACCGCATGGCCCATGTGCTCAAGGGCGACTACACGCCGCTGTCGGCCGTAGATATTTTTGTGAAAGACCTGGGCCTGGTGTTGGACACGGCGCGGGCCAGCAAATTCCCACTGCCGCTGTCAGCCACGGCACACCAGATGTTCATGCAGGCCTCTACCGCCGGCCATGGGCGCGAGGATGATTCGGCGGTGATCAAAATCTTCCCGGGCATCACCCTGCCCGAAGCGCCATGAAGATTCTCATCACCGGTGGCTGCGGCTTCGTGGGTGCGCGCTTGGCGCGGGCGTTGCTGGCACATGACAACTTCTCGCTGGCTGGTACCCTGCCCCGCCCCATCACCCAGCTGGTGCTGGCCGACCGCATGCCGCCGCCGGCGGACCTGGCCGCCGACCCGCGCGTGCGCTTTGTCAGTGGCGACCTGCAGGCGCAGCTGGCCAGCGGGCAAGTGCTGACCGCAGACACAGCCCTGGTCTACCACCTGGCCGCCGCCGTCAGCGGCGAGTGCGAGGCCGAGCTGGACCTGGGCCTGCACAGCAATGTGGATGCGACCCTGGCCCTGCTGCAGGCCTGCCGCCAGCTGGGCACCGCCCCGGTGTTCGTGTTCTCCAGCTCGGTGGCGGTGTTCGGCAGCACGGCTGAACAGCCCCTACCTGCCGTGGTGGAGGACCACACCCTGCCCACGCCGCAGAACAGCTACGGCATCCAGAAATTCATCGGCGAGCAGCTGGTGGCCGACTTCAGCCGGCGCGGCCTGGTGCAGGGCCGCAATGTGCGGCTGATGACCGTGGCCGTGCGCCCCGGCCAGCCGAATGCGGCGGCCTCCAGCTTCCTAAGCGGCATGCTGCGCGAACCGCTGGCCGGCCAGCGCGCCCGCGTGCCAGTGGCCGCCGATACGCCGGTGGCCCTGGCATCGCCGGGCCGCACCGTGCAGGGCCTGCTGCGCGCCGCCCAGGCCAGCGCCGCCGCATGGGGTGCGCGCACCGCCGTGAACCTGCCTGCACTGACCACCACCGTGGGCGCCATGGCGCAGGCGCTGGAAGACATGGCCGGCCCCGCCGCCACGGCCCTGCTGGACTGGGAGCCGGATGCGCGCATCGCCGCCATCGTGACCGCCTGGCCCAGCCGCGTGCACAGCGCCCGCGCCACTGCGCTGGGCCTGCTGGCCGACGCCAGCTTCAACGACATACTGCGCGAATATGTGCAGGAAAATCCGGGTGCCGTACGGCTCCCGCTTCTGGAGAAACACGCATGACCTGCCCCCTGCTCGGCTGCATCGCCGACGACTTCACCGGCGCCACCGACCTTGCCAACAACCTGGTGCGCAACGGCATGCGCACGGTGCAAACCATTGGCGTGCCGCCCGCGGGCGCAGCGCCGGTAGAAGCCGATGCCATCGTGGTGGCGCTGAAGTCGCGCACCATCGCGCCGGCCGATGCGGTGGCGCAGTCGCTGGAGGCCCTGCGCTGGCTGCAGGCCCAGGGCGTGCAACAAATCTACTTCAAATACTGCTCGACCTTCGACTCCACTGCCGAGGGCAATATTGGCCCGGTGACGGACGCCCTGTTGGACGCACTGGACAGCCGCTTCACCATCGCCTGCCCGGCCTTCCCGGAGAACCAGCGCACCATCTTCAAGGGCCATCTGTTCGTGGGCGACCAGCTGCTGTCGGACAGCGGCATGCGCAACCACCCGCTGACACCGATGACCAACGCCAACCTGGTGCAGGTGCTGCAGCAGCAAACCCAGCGCAAGGTCGGCCTGGTGGCCTATGACGTGGTGGCGCAGGGGCCGGATGCGATCCGCGCCCGCTTTGCCGCGCTGCAAGCCGAGGGTGTGCAAATCGCCGTGCTGGACGCCATCTCCAACGCCGACCTGCAGCACATCGGCCCGGCGCTGGCGAGCATGCCGCTGGTCACCGCGGGCTCGGGCATCGCGATTGGCCTGCCGCAGAACTGGCAGATCACCAATACCGCCGCCGATGGTCTGCCGCCGGCCACCGGCCTGCGCGCCATCGTCTCCGGCAGTTGCTCGGTGGCCACCAATGGCCAGGTGCTGCGCTTTCAACAGGGCGGCCGGCCCAGTTTCGCCATCGATCCGCTGGCCCTGGCGCGCGGCGACGATGTGGTGGCGCAGGCACTGGCATGGGCCAAGCCCTTGCTAGCCGACGGCCCGGTACTGGTCTACGCCACGGCCGAACCCGACGCCGTGAAAGCCGTGCAGGCCCAGCTGGGCGTGGCGGCAGCCGGTACGCTGGTGGAACACGCCCTGGCCGCCATTGCGCGCGGCCTGGTCGATGCCGGCGTGCGCCAGCTGGTGGTGGCCGGCGGCGAAACCTCGGGTGCCGTGGTGCAGGCCCTAGGCGTCACGCAGATGGCCATCGGCCCGCAAATCGCCCCCGGTGTGCCCTGGACATCGGCGCAAAGTGGTGTGCATGTACTGCATCTGGCGCTGAAGTCGGGTAACTTTGGTAGCCCGGACTTTTTCACCCAAGCTTTTGAGCAACTCCATGAATGAACTGCAGCTGCGCGAAGAGATATGCCGCGTCGGCGCCTCGCTATATGCGCGCGGCTATGTGCACGCCAGCGCCGGCAATATCAGCGTGCGCTTGCCCGACGATGCCGGCTACCTGATCACGCCTACCGACGCCTGCCTGGGTCAGCTGGACCCGGCCACGCTGGCCAGGGTGGACCCGGACGGTGTACAGCGCAGCGGCGCCCGCGCGTCCAAGACCCTGGTGTTGCACCGCGCCATCTACGCCGCCGAGCCGCAGGCGCGCTGCGTGATCCACACCCACAGCACACACCTGGTGGCGCTGACGCTGACCGGCGTCTGGCAGCCGCACGACATCCTGCCGCCCATCACCCCGTACTACGTGATGAAGGTCGGCCATGTGCCGCTGATCCCCTACCACCGGCCCGGCGACCCAGCCGTAGGCGCGCTGGTAGCCCAGCGCATTGCCGCCATGCAACAGCGCGGCACGCCGCTGCGCGCGGTGATGCTGGACCGCCTGGGCCCGAATGTGTGGCACAGCAGCCCGGCCGAAGCCAGCGCTGTGCTGGAAGAGCTGGAAGAAACCGCACGCCTGTGGCACATGAGCCGAGCCCGCCCCCTAGACGAAGACCAGATCCAGGCGCTGCGCGAGCAGTTTGGCGCCGCCTGGTAGTTCGCGTAGATATTTGAAAGAAACCCAATGCCCCAATTTGCCGCCAACCTCAGCATGCTCTACCAGGAGCACGGTTTTCTGGACCGCTTCGGCGCCGCCGCTGCGGACGGCTTCAAAGCCGTGGAATACCTGTTCCCCTACGCCTTCACGGCCAGCGATATCGCTGCACAGCTCCAGCAGCACGGCTTGCAACAGGTGCTGTTCAACGCCCCGCCGGGCGACTGGGACGCGGGCGAGCGCGGCATTGCCTGCCTGCCGGGCCGCGAGGCCGAGTTCCGCCAGGGCTTTGCACAGGCCATGGACTACGCCCGCACCCTGGCCTGCCCGCGCATCCACGTGATGGCCGGCTTGCTGCCCGAAGGCCACACGCGTGACAGCCTGCGCCCGGTATACCAGGCCAACCTAGCCTGGGCCGCAGCGCAGGCCGCTACGGCCGGGCTGGACGTGCTGATCGAACCCATCAACACCCGCGACATGCCGGGCTTCTACCTGAACCACCAGGCCCAGGCACATGCCATCGTGGCCTCGGTGGGCGCGCCCAACCTGAAGGTGCAGATGGACCTGTACCACTGCCAGATCATGGAAGGCGACCTGGCTATGAAGCTGCGCCAGTACCTGCCGACCGGCCAGGTCGGCCACATCCAGATCGCCGGCGTGCCCGAGCGGCATGAACCGGACGTGGGCGAAATCAACCACGACTACCTTTTCGCCCTGCTGGACCAGCTGGGTTATGCGGGCCATGTGGGCTGCGAGTACCGGGCGCAGCGGGGGGCGGTGCCGGGCGGTACAACGGCCGGGCTGGGCTGGCTGCAGCGCCACAAGTAAATGCGCCGATTGCTATCACATCAATAGCATCCTGCGCACACTATATAAGCGCTAGAGGCCTAAAAGCCCCTAGCGTTACAGGCGATCAATTCTTGCCGAACTTGGCCTTGGCGGCGCTGATGCAGCTGGTCTTGGCATCGCCGGCCAGCACATCGCACTTCTGTGCCGCGACGTCGTAATCGGCATCATGCTTTTCAGCCGTTGCATCGGCCTTGGCGTCGCCTACCTTCTCGTTGGTACGCGCATCCGCCTTGGCCTTGACTTCGATGGCCTTGGCTTCCTTCACGCAGACCGATTTGTCGTTGCCGGCCTTGTCGTCGCACTTCTCCTTGGCGACGGCATAGTCGGTTTCGGCCTTGGTTTCCAGCGCGCTGGTACGGTCAGACAGCTTGCCGGTGTAGCTGTACTTCATATCCGCCAGGGCCACCTTGTACTTGGCCTTGGCTTCTTCCTGGCAGATGTCCTTGGCATTGCCCGCCAGCGAATCGCATGCAGCCTTGGCGGTCTTGTACTCGGCGCCCACGCGGGCCTTGCCGCTGGCGTATTCGTCCTTGCTGATGTTCGCCGCCTGGGCCAGAGGCAAGGCCAGCAGAGCGGCAACGGCGAGTGAAGCTTTGAGATTGAAAAGTGAATGCATGGAAGTCCTCCGTGAACAGGCAAAAGTGCTACGGTCAGTGTGACTCCCTACCGGTCATGCATACAGCGGACTGGGTGTCGAATGCATGTAGTAGATGTCCTACCGCGCGCTACGTGCTGGCCTCGTGGGCACCCCATTACTACGTTATTCATAGCTGCATGCGTAGATTGCGCCTGCGCTAGTGGGCTGCAGGGCTGTGTAGTTTTTTTGCCTGCCGTACGCACACGGCGGCGGGTGGTAGCCCAGGCGCAGCCTGCGGCGTACGCCCAATAGGCCACGGGGCACAACAGCAAACCCGCAGCTATTTATTTGATAGCTGCCTGCGTAGACTTTATATGCGCCAGAGGCCTAAAAAGCCCCAAACCATATAGCCGGCATGTAAAGCAAACGCGGTACAGTGCGGGGCTGAAAATCTATTCAGAGTTCTTTTTTTGGGGATTGCAAAAGACTCTGAACAGGCTCTAAAAAGCTTTGCAGGAGACCGACCGATGAACCGCTTGATCCGCGCCGCCATACTGGCTGCCCCGCTGCTGTGCCAACCGCTGTGGGCTGCCACGGCCAACGCGCCCAGCACCCCATTTGCGGCCGAGGCCCAAGTGCTGGGCACGCCGCTACTGCTCAACGGCGCAGGCACCCGCTACCGTGCGGTGTTCAAGGTCTATGACATGGCTTTGTACACGCCGCACAAGGTGTCCAGCGCCGAAGAGCTGCGGGCTCTGCCCGGTCCCAAGCTGCTGAGCTTCACTGCCTTGCGCGAACTCTCCGGCACCGACCTGGGCCTGGCGTTCATCAAAGGCCTGTCGGCCAATTCGCCCAAGGAGCTGGTGCTCAAACACACCACCTCGGCGAACCGATTGATCGAAATCTTCTCCGGTCGCAGCAAGCTGGCGGTGGGCGACAGCTTTGCGATGCAGTTCATTCCCGGCCAAGGTACGTTGTTCTTCATCGCCGGCCAGCCCCAGGGCACGCCGGTGGGTGACGCCGAATTCTTCGGCATGGTGCTGAACATCTGGGTCGGCGACAGCCCGGCCGACTATGGCCTGAAAGCCGCGCTGCTGGGCCAGGACGCCACAACGAAAAAGGGCTACTAGACCGCGCGCACCAAGGCCAGGCCCAGCGCCGTCAGCGCCGCCACATCCTGCTCGGTCGTGCCGGGCTCGACCACCAGGCCGGTGGCTGCCTTGCAAGCGGCAATCACATACGGAGAGGCCGCATGCAGCTTCTCGGCCGAGGCCAGCACCCAGGTTTCGGCCGCCTGGGCCATCAGCGCGCGCTTCACATGGGCCTCTTCCATGTCGCCGGTGCTCAGGCCGGCGGTGGCGCTGATGCCGGTCACGCCCATGAAATACAGGTCGGCCCGCACCTGGCGAATCGCCTCGATGGCTGCCGCGCCCACCGCCACCACCGAGTGCTTGAACAGGTGGCCGCCAATCAGTTGCACGTCCACCAGCGGGTGCTCCACCAGGGCCAGGGCGATGGTCGGGCTGTGCGTGACCACCGTAGCGCGCAGGGTGGGCGGCAGGCGCTGCGCCAGTTGTTGGCAGGTGGTGCCACCGTCGATGAACACCACCTGGCCGGGCTGAACCATGGCCGCCGCCGCCTTGGCGATGGCCTGCTTGCCCGGCATCTGCAGCTGGCTGCGCGCGGCGAAATTGCCCACTGCGGGCGATGCCGGCAAGGCGCCGCCGTGCACGCGCTGCAGCAGGCCTTGGGCTGCCAGGGCCCGCAGGTCGCGGCGGATGGTGTCTTCCGACAGGCCCAGGCTGGCGCTGAGGTCGGCGGCGACGATGCGGCCGTCGCGGCGCAGGGTGTCCAGGATCAGTTGTTTGCGTTGCTGGGTCAGCATGTATGGTTAATCTGCACGAAGTTGCTTGTTTTGCACGATTCTGCACGATTTGCTAGACTGTTGGCAAATCTACCGCCTGGAGCCCGCATGCAAGCCTTGGAAAACCTGCCAAACCTGCCGAACTTGCGCGTTGTCGAAGAAAAAGTCCTGTCGCACGACTGGTATCTGCTGAAAAAGACCAGCTTCGAGCTGCGCCGGCGTGACGGCAGCTGGCAACGCCAGAGCCGCGAGACCTATGACCGGGGCAACGGCGCCACCATCCTGCTATACAACCCGGCCCAGGGCACGGTGGTGCTGACGCGGCAGTTCCGCTTCCCTACCTATGTGAATGGCAATGCCGATGGCATGCTGATCGAGACCTGCGCCGGCCTGCTGGACCAGGACGACCCCGCCACCTGCATACGCCGCGAGACGGAGGAGGAAACCGGCTTCCGCATCCAGCAGGTGCGCAAGGTGTTCGAAGCCTATATGAGCCCCGGCTCGGTCACGGAAAAGGTGTTTTTCTTCGTCGGCGAATACAGCGCGGCAGACAAGGTGTCCGACGGCGGAGGGGAACACCACGAAGGCGAAGACATCCAGGTGCTGGAGCTGCCCCTGGCGGAGGCCGTGCAGATGGTGGCCGATGGCCGCATCTGCGACGGCAAGACCATCCTGCTGCTGCAGTACGCGCAGCTGCAGGGTTTGGTGAATGGCCCGATTTAAGCGCGCGGCTCGCCCTGGCGGTTCACCGTGATGGTGGGGCCAGGCTGGGTCGTCATCTGCACGCGGTGCTCCTGGCCCCGGAAGTTGTAGCTCACGTCCCAGTAGGCGGGGCGTGCCGAGGCCGGCACGCTGCTGCAGCGCTGCACATCTTGCGTCTGCGGGGCGCCATAGCCACCACCCACGCCATACCCTACCGCCGCACCGGCCACGGCGCCGCCGGCGGTGGCAATGTCCTTGCCCCGGCCGCCGCCCACCTGGTGGCCCAACACCCCGCCGATCAGTGCGCCCACCAAGGCGCCGGGGATATTCGCCCCGCCGCCCTGGTCCACCTGCTGACGCTCGGTCCAGCAGCGCTGCTGTGGTGTGCCCATGATGGCGCGCACCGAAGTCACAGGAACCTGGAATAGGCGCTCGTTGTCTCGGCGGCGGTTGTCGTAAGCGGGCTGGGGTACGGGGGCGTAACGGTAGTCACCGGTGCGCTCATTGCCGCGCAGGGGCCGCTCGGAGGAGATGCGGTCGTTCAGGCCCATGGCCGCCAGCGAAGGGTATTGGCCGGGCAACAAAACCACGCAGCGGCCGCCATAACCCGCGTCCTCGCACACTTCGCGGCGCTCGCCCAGCACCACCACCGACGAGGCCCGGTCATTGAAACCCAGGCTGCGAAAGTCGTCCACCGGCTGTTCCACAGTAAAGGCCCGACCCTGGAAGCCCTCATGTTCGTAAAAAGTCACCTGGGCGGCGACATGGCCGGCCACCACAAGGGTAGCTAGGGTAAAACCGGTTTTGAAGAATGTGTGCATGCTTGCCTCTTTAGATGGAAGATGTGCGGATGGGAATCCGCCACTCCTCCAGTTTCCTGCAAGCCAGATGGCCGAACCAGCAGACGGCAGCTTGGCCGGAGGTAGTAGAAATCCTACAAACAGATAACAGCTCTGACCGCTGCGTAGGAAAGGTCTTACAAGTAGCTGCGCGTATGCCCGATGGTGGCACCAACTGGGCAAAAGGCATACTTCAGCCACACTTTTTGCATACCATCGACTGTGAGCTGTGGACACCACTTCGCCACCTATGCGCTCTTACAGAGCCACGGCGCAGATTCTGGAGCCAAAGAAAGTAATGCCATCGCCATGCCACCGCTCAAAACCTATATCGTCGAAGACAGCCCTGTCATACGGGAAAGCCTGATCGCCACGCTGGAGGAGCTCGTCCCCGTGCAGGTCATAGGCACGGCAGAAGACGAAAGCACGGCGGTACAGTGGCTGAGCGATGCCAGCCACGAGGTCGACCTGGTGATCGTGGATATTTTTCTGAAATCAGGCTCGGGCCTGGGGGTGTTGCGGGCCTTGCATACACCCAGGCTACACCACAAGCTGGTAGTACTGAGCAACTACGCCACGCAGGACATGCGGCGCAAATGCCTGGACCTGGGTGCCGACCGGGTGTTTGACAAATCCAACGATATTGACGCGCTGATCACCTACTGCGACCACCTAGCCAGTGGTGGCACTGTCCCTGGCGTGCTGGCATGAACCCGCGCAAGCGGCTTACTGGATCAGGCCGTTCTTTAGAGCGTAGTAGGTCAGGTCGCTGTTCGACTCCAGCTGCATCTTTTCCATCACCCGGGTACGGTAGGTGCTGACAGTCTTCACGCTGAGTGACATGCTGACAGCCATATTACCAATGGTTTCACCCTTGGCCAGGCGCAAAAACACCTGCAACTCACGCTCGGACAATTGCTCATGCAAGGGCTTGTCGGCGTCGCCACCCAGGCCGTCGGCCAGGCGCTCGGCAACCGCGGCGGTAATGTACTTGCGGCCACGGTGCACGGTGCGTATGGCCTTCACGATCTCTTCGGGGTCGCAGTCCTTGTTCAGGTATCCGCTGGCGCCCTGGCGCAACAGGGTGGTGGCGTAATGGGCTTCGGCAAAACCACTGAGTATGAGCACCGGCAGATCCGGCTCGCGGGCCTTGATGGCGACCAGGGCGTCCACACCGCTGTGGTCGGGCATGGAAATATCCATCACGATCACATCGACATCTCCCCTGCGAACAATGTCCAGCGCCTCGCGGCCATTGGTCGCCTCAGCTACAACGGCGAAGTCGATCTGGTCCGCGAAAAACTGGCGCAGTCCAGCACGCACCATGGCGTGGTCATCAACAATAGCAATTCGGATCATGGTATGGGGCAGTACTTTCTGCTGCATGATCCCACATTTTCGACAAAAGGATGGAGATGAGATTCCTCACAGTGGTCAAACGCAACCGCATCGTGTTTGCGCTGGCTTGCTCCGTGGCCCTGTCCATGGTGTTGATCAGTGAGGGTTCCTACTTCCAGTCAGTGGACCGCCTGGACACGCTGACAACCATGTCGCTGGCACGGACAAACATCCAGATCCTGTCCCAAAGCCTGGTGGATGCAGAAACCGGGCAACGCGGCTACCTGTTGACAGGGCGCAAGGAGTACCTGGCGCCTTACAACAGCGCACTAAAGAAAATCAAAACCTCGTTTGATTTTCTGGACCAGTATTACCGCGACAACGCCACGCCCGAGGCGCTGATGGCCCAGCTGCATGCGGTCTCGGAAACCAAGCTGTCCGAGCTGTCGCTGACCATGCATCTGTATGAGACCGACAAGCTGGAATCGGTCAAAGAGGTGATGCTGAGCGGTATTGGCAAAGAGCAGATGGACGCATTCCGCCTGCTCTGCGCAAAGCTGCAAGACTACGAGCTGAACAACATCACGCAAAGCCGTAAAAGCATCTACACCACGCTGATGTTCAACCGTCTGGGGGTGGCCGCGCTGACGCTGCTCAGCCTGGGGGCCCTGTTCATGTACCTGCGCCAGATCTTCCTATTCAGCCGACAGCAGCAAGAGTTGCGGCGCATGGTGCAGGTAGAGCGCGACCGGCTGGAGGTCGAAGTGGTGCAGCGCACAGCGCAACTCACCGAGCTGACCCACCACTTGCAAAGTGCCCGTGAAGACGAGCGCAACCGGCTGGCGCGCAATCTGCATGACGATCTGGGCTCGCTGCTGACCTCGGCCAAGCTGGATGCAGCCCGTATCAAGTCGCGCATCAGCGTCACCTCGCCAGAAGCACTGGACCTGCTGGCCCACCTGGTATCCACCATCAACAGCTGCATCTCACTGGGTCGGCGCATCATCGAAGACCTGCGCCCGTCTGCCCTGAGCAACTTGGGCCTGGTGGCCACTCTGGACATTCTGACCAAGGAGTTTGCCGAGCACTCCGACGTGGCGGTGCACTGCACGCTGGATGCTGTGCAACTGACCAAGTCCGCCGAGCTGGTGGTCTACCGTCTGGTGCAGGAGGCCATCACCAACATCACCAAATACGCCAACGCCAAGAACATCTGGATCTCCCTCACCGCCCGGCAAGGCCGGGTAGAGATTTCGGTACGCGACGATGGCGTGGGCTTCGACACCAGCATCAAACCCATCTCCGCCTACGGACTGATGGGCATGCGCTTCCGGGTGGAGGCCGAAGGCGGCGTGCTGACGCTGAGCTCCGCCCCGGGCCTGGGCACGCGCATCCACGTCACGCTGCCCGAGTCGAAAGTCCTGGCGACTTAGAACCCGCTCAAGGCACAACAGCTTTCAGTCCAGGAACCCGTGGAACCGGCTTTGCCCGGCCTCCAGGTTCGCCCTCTGCAAGAGGAATGCAAAAACGCGCAGCGTGCGGCCTGGGGGTGAGCCCTCACCCTGTCAGCAACGTCCTACGCGGGCAACCGCCCTCTCCCGACATGGCTGCGGCAACGCCGCCTATGGGCCGTAAACGCCCCCAGGTTCACACTCAAGGCATCGCAACGTGACAGGCTGCGACAACCTTGAAACCCGGGGCTTTAACACCCCATTGCCAGGAACCAAGCCATGTTGCATTACGCCGTTGTCTTCTTTGTTATTGCCTTGATTGCAGCCCTGTTCGGCTTCACCGGCATCGCTGCCAGTGCCGTGGGCATTGCCAAGATTTTGTTCGTCGTCTTTGCCGTCATGGCAGTCGCCAGCTTCTTGTTCAGCCTGATCAAGTCGGGCTAAGCGCTCATACGTCGCACACAGTCGTCCAAGACAACCACAACGTTTTATCCACTCTGCAAAGGAAAACCCATGTTTAACAACAAACTCTCCGACCACGCCAGCACCCTGGCCGACGAAGCGGCAATGTCTGCAGAAAAAGCCATCCAATCCACTCGACGCGCTGCCAACCGCGCCCTGGATGGCGTAGCCGACACCGTGGACGACCTGCACGGCCATAGCACCCAAGCATTCGACCGTGCTGCGGCCAAGGCCAGCGCCCTGCTGCAATCCAGCTCGGCAGCATTGCATGACAGCTCGGAGAAATTGCGCGTCCAAGCACGTCGAGCCACCGACCACACCATCGACTACATCAGGGAGCAGCCGGTCAAGTCGGTTGCCATCGCAGTAGCCGCAGGTGCCCTGCTGACCGTCTTTGCCGGTCTGGCGCGCCGCTCCAGTCAGCGCAACTAAGCACATGCCGGAGCACACCATGCGCACCACCAACTCCCGCCCCATCCTTAGCAGCTACATCTACTTTGGCGCAGCCACACTGATGGCGGTGACGGCGGCCACCGCGCAGGTGAGCATAGATGCTTCGGGAGACTACAAACAGGAGGTCTTGGCTTGCAACAACGGGAAAACCCAGCAAGACAAGGCAACCTGCCTGACCGAGGCACGCAGTGCCCATGCGGTCCCGAAGCAAAGCCTGAGCACCGCCGCGCAGGCCGATCTTCAAGCCAATGCCTTGCAGCGCTGCGAAGCCCTGAATGGTGCCGATAAGGCTGCCTGTCGGGCTCGCATCGAAGGCCAGGGAACGGCCTCTGGCAGCGTAGCCGGCGGCGGCATTCTGCGTGAAATGCACGAGGTGGAAATCATGGCACCCGCATCTTCTACCGGCAAGCCCTGAGTATCAGCCTCACCAAGCCCACCATCCTGGCGTAGCAACGCCACAAATCCGGATGACGGGGAAGCCAGGCTCTGCGCTAGGTTTGTACCGACCCCACTTGTTTTTACCAGGAGATGACCATGGGCCTAGGCACCATTTTATTGATCGTTGTGATTCTGATGCTGGTTGGCGTTTTGCCCACTTGGCCGCATAGTTCAGGCTGGGGCTATGGTCCCAGCGGTGGGCTGGGCTTGGTGCTGATCGTGCTGATCGTGCTGCTGCTAACCGGTCGGCTGTAGCGTCTTGCGAAACAGCGGCAACGAATGATCAGCGACTGTATTTGCAGCTGCTAGTGTTCGTTCAGTAGCGCAGAAGAAGCCGCGTTTCCCGTGGCCAATGGCTACGAGGAACGGCCTGTACGCGTACCCGGCAAGGTGTGCTGCAGCAGTTTCAACGCTTCCACACACTCATACACACACGCACGCACCGACGCATCGACACGCTCCGAGGCGACCGCGGTACATAGCTGCTCCAGTACGGCACAAAACAAGACATCCCAGTCCTCTGCGGACACAACCGCTTCTGGCGCAAGCTGGGGCGCGTTATCTGGTGAGTAAGATACTTGCATGTAAGCGGAATAGAAGACCAAAACTGCAATGTAGGTGTGCTGCTGCGCAAGCAATATGTCATAAGACATAACCGCGCGCCAAACATGCCGACCACGAGACCCCCATGAGTGAAACCCGTTGCAGCGCCTGCCCTTTGCGGCAGCTTCCCTTGTTCATTGCCCATAGCGGGGATGAGCTAGACCTGGTGCAGTCCCTGAAGCGGCGCGAGGTTCAGCTGGCCGCGGGTGAAACGCTGATCCATGAAGGCCAGACCGATGCACCGCTATACACCTTGCTGACGGGTTGGGCCTTTCGCTTCAAAACCTTGAGTGATGGGCGGCGCCAGATCCTGTCCTTTCTGCTGGCCGGTGACTTTGTGGGCGTGCAGCAGAAGATGGGCGACGCATCGGCCCACGGCGTGCAGACACTGACCGACACCTCACTATGCGTGTTCCAGCGCGATGCGCTCTGGGAACTACACCGACGCTCGCCCACCATGGGCTTCAACATCACCTGGCTAACGGCCCACGAAGAATCGCTGGTGGACGACACCCTGCTGTCGGTCGGGCGGCGCAGCGCCGAAGAGCGCATCGCCATGCTGCTGATACTGCTGTTCAAGCGGGCCGCCGCCTTGCAGCCCGATGGTGGCGCGAGCGGCGTGCTATTCCCCCTGACGCAGCAGCATGTGGCCGACGGACTCGGCCTGTCGCTGGTACACACCAACAAGACCCTGCGCAAGCTGGAAAAACGCGGCCTGCACCGCATCGACAACGGGCGCCTGTACCTGCGCGACGTCAAGGCCTTGACCCGGCTAGCCGATCTATATGGCGACGGCAAGCCGCCCCCCAGGCCACTGGTGTAACCCTATTTCACCGGCTTCTTCGCCAGTGCCGCAGCGCGCTGGCGCAAGCCCTGGCAACCGGCGGCCCCCTGCTGGGCCTTGTCACTGTCACCCAGGTCCATCAAGGGGATCAGGGCCGCAAATGGGTTGATCAGTCCCAGCAGCACGGCCCCGGCGGCCTTCAGGCCCAAGGGGCCTTTTTCCAGCGACACATCGGGCTGGCTGAAGCTGCCACTTACCCGGATGGGCGTGCGCAGGGCCAGGGGGCTGAAATCCTTGGGGCTGACCACCAGGCGCAGATCCATGGTCTCGCTGGCCAGGGAGAGTGAGCCCTCCGTCCACACGGTGGAATTGTCTGTATCCACCACCATCACCTTGGGGCGGAACACGCCGCCCGCGGCGGCCAAGTCCGCCACCGCACAAGACACGGGCAGTGCATCGTCCCCCTTGATCCAGACCCCCAGGCTGCGCGCCAGGTCCAGCCCCAGCAACTCCACTCCCAGGTGCGACACCGCGCCATTGCGCAAGTCCATGCGCAACTGCCCCTGCAAGCTGGCCAAAATCTCGGCGGTAGAGCGTCCCTTGCCTTGCAATTGGGCCTGGCCCTGCAGCTGGCCGCTGATGTAGGGGGGCTGCCCCTTGTCGCGCGTCTGGCGCAGCCAGTGGTCCAGCTGCACGCCGCTCCAATGCAGATCGGTCTTCCAAAGAGCCTCATCCGCCCGCCCGTCCAATGAAAGATCCCCCTGCACCTGGCCCTGGGCGGTACGCGCCACCATGTTCTGCAAAGTCAGCAAGCCGGCCTGAAGCTGCAAATGACCACTCAGCGGCTGCAGTGGCTGCAGCAGGCGGGAATTCAGGTCCACCTGTTGAATGTCGATCAGCACATTTGCATCCATGACCCGCATAGCCGCTAGGTCGAACGGACGGTTCGGCAACACACGGCCCTTGGCGCGTGTTGCCGGTACGGACACACTGGCATCCTCGCTGGCTGCCATGGTGGCCGGCGTGGTCCCGACCACCGGTCCCAGGTCGGCCAACTGCAGACGTTTACCACCCAGGCGGCCGGCCAGCAGCGGCACAGGGCGGGCAGTCTCATAAGTAAAAGCGCCATTCAGGCTGCTGGAGCCTACGGTGGCATCGCTCACCACCACACTCCAGGTTGGCCCCTTGCGGGCGATGGCGCCGGTGGTACGGAACGCCGATGTGGTCGGCAGCGTCACGCCCAACGGGTCGCCCACGGCGGCCAGCGAAGGGCCCTGGACGTTGAAGCTTCCCTGGAAGTCGCGAGGTTGCAGCGCATCGGCTGCTCGGCCCTTGAAATGGATCTTGGCACGACCCACGCTGAGGTCCAGCACCAAGCTGACCGGCAACGTGGGCGCAGCGCCCAGCTCGGACGGCAACACCCCAGAGGACTGTACTTCCAACTTCAGGGGCAAATTGCGGTAGCGGCCGTTGCCCTGCAGTTGCAGCACGCTGGCCGCCGGTCCATCCGCTTGCGCAGCCTGGCCAGGGGCCAGAGAAAGCTGGGCAGTCAACGCCAGCCCCAAGGGCACATCGTTGACTCGCACAGCGCCCTGGTCTACCTGCAGATGGCCGAACAAGGGCAGCTGAGCCGGCGATTTGGACGGCTCAGCTGCGGGATGGTCCGGTCCGAATTGCCAGCTGGCCCGGCCATCGACCAGGCGCTCCAGATCACTGTCCAACGTGCGCGCCTGCAAGCTGTGGATACGCAGAGGCTGGCCCTGGTAGGCACGCCACAGGTCCAGGTAGCGCAGCTCCAGGGCCACATCCTGCGCCAACAGCATATGCGGCTTCTTGCTCCAGTCGGGCGCGGCCACCTCCAGCAAGGGGGTCTGCAGCCGCAGCCCTCCCACGAATCGGATCTGAAAGCCCTGGGGAGCAAGCACCACGCGCCGCTGCATGGAGTCCCCCAGCATCCGCTGCAGTGGCGCCGCAAGAAACGGCCAACCCCACCATTCGCCCAGCGCAACGCCCGCCAACAATGCGCAAACGACCGCAGCAGACCATAGCCGCCAAGGAAAAAACGCCTTACGCGAAACCGCAGGACGCGCCGAAGGTTCAGAAGGAGCGCTAGTGGGCATGCGTGTAACAACCTTTTCCATGAAACAAAAACAGAGATGCGTGAAGAAAATTCGGCTGCACCACCAGTGTATCGGTGGTACCGAACACGGCAGCATCGCACTGGCCTCCACACAGGCAACATGGACATACACCGCGTGTTGTCTTACAAGACACAGCCTGCTCTCCGACATACAGCCGCCCTCAAGCGGCCTACATTGAGGTTGCCGCTTGGTTACACGTGGCCCGCACCGCGGGCCCGCCAAGGCGTTCCCCCTGAAGCACATGCGCCACACGTGCCCCGAAGGGCCGAGCGCTTGGCATAAGGAACGCCCATGAGCTGCCAGACCATTCTTACCTCGCGCTGGAGCACATCTTCTTTTGGTGCCACAGCAGATACCTCCCCCATGGAACTCGCCGCCCTGGGCGAGCACCTGGACCATTGCCGAGCGGCACCTGGCGGCCTGTCTGTGCTGCAGTACTGCGCGGAGAGACTCCACGGCTTCGTAGCCGCACGTTTTGTGACGACCCTGTTCATCGTGACACTGCTGATGGGTGGCTGTTTGCTGGCCTTGTAACGCCATGTCTATCGCAGAGCTGCAGCAACTGGTACCCGATGCACCATCGGGGGTGTGCCAGATGCTGGACAAGGCGCGTGGGCCGGTGCTGGCTCCCATCCGCTCGGAAATCTTCGGTCTGCAGCGCTTCGCGCAACACGGCCACAGCCTGGGTGCCACCCACCGCGCCAGCCGACCCAGCCTGCGGGCCGGCAATTTCTTCCCCCGCCTGCGCGACAACATCCACACGCTGCAGGAAGCCCACCGCTACATCGGCGCACAGGCCGCCACGGGGTATGACATCAGTCCCGCTGCCGAGTGGCTGCTGGACAACTTTCACCTGATCGAGGCCCAGCTAGAAGAAATCCGCACGGGTCTGCCGCGCAGCTACTTCCGCACGCTGCCCATTCTGGAAGATGAGCCGCTGGCGGGCCTGCCGCGGATCTACGGCGTGGCCTGGGCCTTCGTTGCCCACACCGATGGGGCATTCAATGAAGCCCTGCTGCAGCAGTACCTCACTGCCTACCAGGAGAGCCGCGAACTGTATCTGGCCGAAATCTGGGCCCTGCCCACCACCTTGCGTGTGGTGCTGGTGGAAAACCTGCGCCGTCTGGCCGAGCGCGTTGCCACCAACAAGGCAGCACGTGAAGTGGCCAATCTGTGCTGCGACAAGCTCGAGCGCTACACCCCGCAGACCCTGGACAGCTTGCTGCACTTGCTGAACCAACGGGGTGTTGGCCGCGTATTTCTGGCCCAGATGGCACTGCGCATACAGGAGCGCCAAGGCAGTGACGACGGGGCGTGCACCAGTTGGCTGGAGCATGCACTGCCGGATGCCGCAGCGGCCCACACCCAGCACAATGCCGATCAGGCCGCCGACAACCTGAGTGTCAGCAACGCCGTCAAGTCATTGCGTGCGATTGGCGATGCCGACTGGCCGGACATCATCGCCCAGGCCAGCGTGCTGATGCAAATCATGCTGACTTCTGCCGCCTTCGAAGCCGAGCACACCAGCACGCGCGACCAGACACTGCACGGCATCGAGCGCCTGGCACGGCGCAGCGGCCGCAGTGAAGCTGCCGTGGCCCAAACCCTGCTGGGCCTGATGCGCAAGTCAGCCGACCCGCACGCCACCAGCACGGTCGCCAGCTACTGGATGCGTGGTGCTGGCCGCCCCACACTGTCCCAAGCTCTGGGCCTGGGCCTGCAGGAGCAGGCATCGGAACTCTGGCGCAAGCTGCGGCAGCGCTCGGCCTTGCCGGTATATCTGCTGTCGCTGCTGCTAGGCAGTGCCGGCGTCGTAGCCTGGCTGCTGCAACGGCCGCATGTAGCCGCGCTCAGCACCCACAACATTGGTGGCTGGATGTGGCTGGCAGCCGCATTGATGGTCTGGCCTGCGTCCGAGGCCATCGTGGCGGTCATCAACCGCCTGGTCAGCGAGTCCGCGCACCCCAGGCCGCTACCGCGCATGGGCCTGGTGGACGGAATTCCAGCAGAGCACCGCGTGTTGGTGGTCATCCCGGCACTGCTGTCCGATGCCGCCTCCGTGATGGCCCTGGTACGCAGGCTGCATTTGCACCATATCGCCAACCCGGAAGCCCAGGCGCAGTTCGCATTGTTAAGCGACTACGCCGATGCAGACGCCGAACACCTGCCGTCCGACAACGCATTGGTACAACTGGCAATAGAGCAGCTGGCCATGCTCAACCTGCGCTACCCCGTCACAGCGGGAGAGGCACCCCGCTTCATTCTTCTGCACCGGGAACGCAGCTTCAGTGAAACCGAGCAACGCTGGATAGGCTGGGAACGCAAGCGCGGCAAGCTGGAGTTGCTGGTGGAAGCCATGGCCACTGGCGAGCGCCAGGCCTTCATCGAATGGGGCGAGGCGTCGCGCATTGCAGCCGATACACCCTACATCCTCACGCTGGACAGCGACACCCAACTCCCCCCGGGCCGCCTGCGCGACCTGGTCGGCGTGGCCGCCCACCCCTACAACCAGCCGCAGCTGGATGCCACCGGCCGGCGTGTCGTCAATGGCTATGGCATCTTGCAGCCGCGGGTGTCCACGCCGCTGCCCGCCACCAAGGACTTCACGCTCTACCACTGGCTGTTTGCCGGGCAATGCGGCATCGACCCCTACAGCGCGGCCTCGTCCGAGATCTACCAGGATGTTTTTGCCGAAGGCACGTTCACCGGCAAAGGCCTGCTGGTGGTGCGCGCCCTGCATGCCGTGCTGGCCCGTCGCCTGCCCGAGGGCGCCGTGCTCAGCCACGACCTGCTCGAAGGCTCGATGGTGCGCTGCGCAACCGTCAGCGATATCACGCTGATCGAAGACGCCCCCTTCCACGCCGATGTGGCCGCCTCCCGCGTGCACCGCTGGATGCGGGGCGACTGGCAACTGCTGCCGTTTCTGCTGCGGCCACGGCAGTTCCACCTGCGCCCCATCCACCTGTGGAAGATGTTCGACAACCTGCGCCGTTCACTGGTGGCTCCCATGTCGCTGGGCCTGCTGCTACTGGCCCTGGCCACCGGCAGCATACCGCCCGGGTGGACGCTGGCACTGGTCATCGCTGCGTTTGCTGCTGGCCCGCTGATGGGAGCCATTGCCGGGCTATCGCCCAGCCGTGACGACCTGGCCAAACAACACTTTTACCGCCATGCCGGCGCGGACCTGGCGCGCGCCTGCTGGGGTGGGCTGTGGCATCTGGCCCAACTGCTGGCGCAAGCCATGCTGAATCTGGACGCCATCGCACGGGCGCTGTACCGCATGGTCTTCAGCCGCCGCCATTTACTGCAATGGACCACGGCCGCCACCGCACAGTCACTGGCCAGTACCGATCTGCCGGGCTTGCTGCGCACCCACTGGCGCGTCCCCGCATTGGCCGCGTTGCTGGCCGGTGCACTGTTAGCCATTGGCACGCCTTATCCGGTGTTGAGCCTGTGCCTGTGCGCACTCTGGGCGGCCTCCCCAATATGGACCTGGTGGGCCAGCACGCCACACCCGCCGCGCCGCGATGCGGTGCTGCCCACCAAAGACCGTGCCATTCTGGAAAGCACCGCGCGCGCCACCTGGCGCTTCTTCGAGCGCTGTGTCGGGCCGGAGGACAACTTCCTGCCACCGGACAATCTGCAAGTACTACCCCACGACATGGTGGCCCACCGCACCTCGCCCACCAACATCGGCCTGTACCTGCTCAGCGTGGCCTGCGCACGCCAGTTCGGCTGGATCGGCACCCAGGACCTGCTAGAGCGCATGGAGGCCACGCTGGCCACCCTGCAACGCCTGCCACGCCATCGCGGCCACTTCCTGAACTGGTACGACACGCAAAGCTGCGCGGCCCTGCTGCCAACCTATATCTCCACCGTGGACAGCGGCAACCTGAGCGGCCATCTGCTGGCAGTCGCCCAAGCCTGCCAGGAACTGGCAACCGCCCCCTACGACGCCAGTGCGGCTCAGGCCGCCCTGCAGCAATTGCGCCAGCGCCTGATGCCCTTGCTGACCGCACGCACCAGCCTGTCACCGGCGCTGCGCCAACAGCTGCAATGGCAGTTGGCCGACCACCGGGTAGCACGCATGTCGGCCGCACGGGACACACAGGCCGAAGCCAGCAGCCACCCTGCAGCCCATCGTCTGCAGGCGCTGGCACTGGCATTCGAGGCGCTGGCCTGGGCGCCGGACTACCGCTTTCTGTACCACCGCAGGCGGCATTTGCTGCACATTGGCTACCGGGTGGCCGAGCAGCAGCTGGACGCCGGCTTCTACGATCTACTGGCGTCCGAATCCCGGTTGACCAGCCTGTTGGCCATTGCCAAGGGCGATGTGCCGGTGCGCCACTGGGCCTCGCTAGGCCGGCCGTTCTTCGCCGTGGGCACAGACACCTGTCTGCGTTCCTGGTCCGGCTCCATGTTCGAGTACCTAATGCCCACCCTGGTGCTGAACGAGCCCCCAGGCAGTGTGCTGCAAGAGGCCTGCCACGGCGCGCTGCACGAGCAAATCGCCTTCGCCAAGAGCCGCAAAGTGCCCTGGGGCATCTCCGAGTCGGCCTATGCCGGACGCGACTACACCCTGGCCTACCAGTACGCGCCGCAGGGCGTGCCACGCTTGGCGCTGCGCCGCACGCCACCCGACGAGCTGGTCATCGCACCCTATGCCAGCGCCTTGGCTGCACAGATTTCACCCCACCGATCTGCTATTAATTTAAAAGCACTCGACGCAATCAAGGCGAGCGGCCGCTATGGTTTTATCGAGGCACTTGACTACACGCCAGAACGGCAGTCTGACAATGCAGTGTTCGCCCCCGTGGCAACCTTCATGGCCCACCACCAGGGCATGACGATCGTGGCCCTGGCCAATGTACTGCTGGACGGTCCGGCGCAACGCTGGGGCATGGCGAATGTGCATATCGAAGCCGTTGCGTCTCTGCTGCACGAGAGCCCGCCGCGCGAAGTAGCACTGCTGCATACCCCGCCCGCACGCCCTGCCGCAACGGACTTGCAGAATCGCCACCCCAACCTGCTGCGCGAACTCATACCCGGTGCCACGGCACTGGAGCCCACCCACTTGCTATCCAACGGGCACTACCATGTGGCGCTGCGAGCGAATGGTGCTGGCTGGAGCCGCTGGCGCACCACCGGCATCACCCGCTGGCGCGACGACGCGCTGCGTGACGCCTTTGGCCATTTCTTCTACCTGCGCTGGAGCGGGCAAGCCCAGCCGGTGTCCATCACCCAGCATCCAGCGCCCGACCCGGCAGCGCACTACCAAAGCACCTTCCACGCAGACCGGGTCTGCTTCGACGCCAGCTGGCCCGGGCTGCAGACCCACACCACGGTATGGGTCAGCCCCGAGGACGACATCGAATTCCGCCAGGTGGAAGTGCGCAACCTGGGCGAACGTCCGCTGGAGATCGAGCTGCTGTCGGCCTTCGAAGTCACCTTGAGTGATGCACGCGCAGACGAAGCCCACCCCGCATTCGCCAACCTGTTCGTACAGGCGCAATGGGAAGACGAAGACCAGGCGCTGCTGTTCCAGCGCACACCACGCCTGCCCACGGAGCAGGCGCTGCAGGCGGCCCACTTTCTGGTCGATACCGATCCCCAGGTAATAGGCATACGCATCCAGACCGACCGGCAGCAGTGGCGGGGCCGTAACCAGGACGCTAGCCAACCCCGTGCAGCCATGGACGCGCGACCCACGGCCTCCGGCCCGCTGCACACCGGGCTGGACCCGGTCAGCGCGCTGGCTGTGCGCCTGCGTATCACCCCGCAGGGCAAGGCGCGCATCACCTTTGCCACCGCCGCCTCGGACTCAGGAGCCACCCTGGGGGCGGTGATAGACAAATACCGCCAGCACAGCAATGTGCAACGGGCTTCGCTGATGTCGGACACCCTGACCGGCATCCGCCTGCGCATGCTGGGTCTGTCGCCTGACAACCTGGCCGCGATCCAGACCATGACCACCCCGCTGCTGCTCAACCTGACACGCATGGGGCGCAGCACCACCCGGGCACCTAGCCTGGGCGTATGCGACAAGCGCCTGCTGTGGCGCCTGGACATTTCGGGCGACCGGCCGATCCTGCTGGTCACCGCCGGCGCCGCAGAAGGCCTGGGCCTGCTACGGGCACTGGCCCAGGCCTTGCGGGTCTGGTCCTGGGGCGGCCTGGGATGTGACCTGGTGGTGGTGAATACCGAGCCCGCGTCCTACCAGATGGAGCTGCACCGCGAGATCGGCATGCTGCGTGACCGCCACCTGGCCGACAGCAGCGCAGAATCCACCCCCACTGGTTTTTACCTGCTGCGTTCGGAAGAACTCTCGGCCGACGAACTCAACACCTTGCATGCGCTGGCCCGCCTGCATTTGCGCGCCGATGGCCGCCCCCTGGTACACCATGTGCAGGCCTGGGCGGCACTGCATGAGACTGCGCTGGAGGACAGGCAAAACACCGCCACCGTGGCCATTCCGGTCGCCGCCAGCCCGGGCACCACGCCGGCAGCCCCCACAGGTCGCTTCGATGCGGACTCTGGAGATTTTCACTTCGATGTCAGCCCCCAAAAGCGTCCGATAAGACCCTGGACCAATCTGCTGGCCAACCCGGCATTTGGCTGCCAACTGACCGAAGCCGGAGGCGGCACCACCTGGGCACGCAATAGCCGTATGAACCAGCTCACTGCCTGGTCCAACGACCCGGTGGCCGATCCGCCCGCAGAATGGTTTCTGTTGCAAGACTGCAAGACCCAGGAAATCTGGAATGTGGCCTCGCACGGTTGCGGCGGAGCCGATGTCGGTTACCAGATCTCCCACGGGCAAGGCCACAGCAGCATCCGACACCGCCACGGCGATATCGATGTAACCACCAGCTGGTGCGTGGACATCCACAGCTCGGTCAAGCAGATACGGTTGCATATCCGCAACCGGGGCCTGCGCACCGCCCAACTGCGTGTGATAGGCGTGGCGGAATGGATGATGGGTGCCAACCGCAGCGACCGCAGCAGTACCCACACGCTGCACGCGCATATTCCTTTGGCCGATCAACAGCTGAGTGTGACGGCCCTGCTGTGCACCCAGGCCGAGCGTTCTGCCGGCTTTGGCAACGGAACCGCCTTCCTGGCCCTGGCTGGTACCGTTGGAGATGCGGACGACTGGACTTGCGACCGGCGCGAATGCTTCGATGCCCGGGGCCGCCTGGTCATACCGGACCATTTCAACCAACGCAGCGGTGGCGGGCTGGACCCCTGCGCCGCCATGGCCAGCATGCTCGAGCTGCCTGCGGGCGAGGCCGACGAACGGGTATTCCTGCTGGGCTATGCGGACAGCCCGGAAGCCGCGCAGCAGCTGGCCACCAGTGCTGCGGGCCTGCCGGCACAGCAACGCCTGGCAGAAGCCAAGCAGCACTGGGACCGCCTGCTGGGAACCACCACGGTAAGCACACCCGACCCGCTGTTCGACGCCATGGTGAACCGCTGGCTGCTGTACCAGACCGTGGCCTGTCGCATGTGGGCCAAGGCCGCCTTCTACCAGGCCGGTGGCGCCACCGGGTTCCGCGACCAGCTGCAGGACGCCATGGCCCTGGCCTGGGCCGCACCCAAGATGCTGCGTGCGCAGATCATCGAGTGCGCGGCGCGCCAGTTCCCGCAGGGGGACGTGCAGCATTGGTGGCACAACCCGGGCGGTGCAGGCGTGCGCACCCATTTCTCGGACGACCTGCTGTGGCTGCCCCATGCCTGCCTGCACTACCTGCGGGCCACGGGCGACACCAGCCTGCTGGAACACAGCCTGCCCTTCCTGGAAGGCGCGGCCATCCCCGAAGGCGCGGAAGATGCCTACTACACCCCCACCATCGGCAAGGACAGCGCCACGGTGTACGAGCATGCAGCGCGCACCATCGACCGCAGTCTGGCCGTGGGCGTCCACGGTTTGCCACTGATGGGCAGTGGCGACTGGAACGACGGCATGAACCGCGTCGGCATTGCGGGCCAGGGCGAATCGGTATGGCTGGGCTGGTTTCTGTGCCAAGTGGTCGCAGGCTTCGCACCGATTGCCGCCCAACGCGGAGACAGCGCCAGAGCCCAACGCTGGACACAGGCTGCCGAGGGCTGGAAAACGGCGCTCAGCGGCCCCGCCTGGGACGGACGCTGGTTCAAACGCGCCTTTTTCGACAATGGCGAACCCCTGGGCTCCGACGCCAATCCCGAAGCGAAGATCGACCTGATTGCCCAGGCCTGGGCGGTACTATCCGGCGCCGCCGCACCCGCTCTGCAACGCATGGCCCTGGCTGCGGTGGAAGAGCATCTGGTGGACCCGGCAGCAGGGCTCGTCCGCCTGCTGGACCCGCCCCTGGCCCATGCGGTGCCAAGCGCCGGCTACATCCAGGCCTACCCGCCGGGTGTGCGTGAAAACGGCGGACAGTACTCCCACGCTGGCGCGTGGGCGGTGATGGCCCAGGCAGCCTATGCCACGCAACAAGCCCAGGGCAAGGCCGCCGATGGAGACACCGCTTACCGCTATTTCTGCTATCTGAACCCGGCACACCGGGCAAGCAAGCCGGCACAAAATGCCGTCTATGGCATCGAGCCCTATGTGATGGCCGGTGACGTCTACACCCATGCGCCCTATGTGGGGCGTGGCGGCTGGAGCTGGTACACCGGGTCAGCCGCCTGGATGCACCGCGCCGCAATCGAGTCGATTTTCGGCCTGCAGCAAGGGGCCCATAGCCTGTGCTTCCAGCCCTGCCTGCCCACGCACTGGCCCCGGGCCGAACTGCTGCTGCGCCGGGAAACGCTGGAGATGCGCTTCATCCTGGTCCGCGCACCAGTGGATACCGCGCTGGCCAGCGTGGGGCGTGCGGATGCGCGTTTGCTGCTACCCGGTGAGGCACTGCCATGGAGCACCCTGGCAGGAGCCCCTTGCTTTGTCATTCCCCTGGAGGCACCCCATGAAAACACCTGACTCTACCTCCCCCAAGCGACCCCGCCAGCCCAGCCAGGCCAAGGACCTGCAAGCCGAAAAGGTTGCACGCCACATCGCTGAACACAAGCACATCGCCCGCAACACGGCCATCGACCTGGACGAAGACGCCTCTCTAGGCGCAAGAGCGGCCGATGCAGTGGCCCGCTTTGGCGGGTCCTGGGCCTTCATTGGCCTATTTGGGGCCGTGCTGGTGGTGTGGGTTGTGATGAATACCTTGCTGTTGACCCACTACAACGCGGTATTCGACCCCTATCCGTTCATCTTGTTGAACCTGGTGCTGTCCATGCTGGCTTCTATACAGGCACCGATCATCCTGATGTCGCAAAACCGGCAAGCCGTGAAGGACCGTCTGCATGCCGAGCACGACTACGAGGTGAATCTGAAGGCTGAACTGGAAATCATGCTGCTGCATGAAAAGATAGACCTGTTGCGCCAAGGCCAGTGGGGTGAGCTGTTGGCCATCCAGAAGCAGCAACTGGAGCTGCTGACGCACCTGATCGAGAAGAACCCCGAAGCTGCCGCCGCCCTGGCCCCGCCACCAAGCGCCCCTCGGTCTAAATAACCGTTTGTCCTAGCCCGCCCTCGGACTGCAGCACACGACCTCGACCCTGGCGCTTGGCCTCGTAGAGCGCGGCATCGGCGCGGGCCAGCAGACCGGTCAACGTGCCATCGCCCTCCTTCAGCACGGCCACGCCGCCGCTGAAGTCCAGGGGAAAGCCCAACTCCTGCTCGGCCCGCAGGACCAGCACGCTGCGCAGACGCTGCTCAAAGCCGATGCTGGCAGATTTATGGGTATTGGCCAGCACGATGCAAAACTCTTCACCACCCAGCCGGCCCACCAAATCACCGGTGCGCCGGCTTTCACGCAACAGGCGTGCAAACAGCTTCAAAGCCAGGTCGCCCACCTCATGGCCATGGGTGTCGTTGATGCGCTTGAAATGGTCTATGTCCAGCATCATCAGGGTCAGTGGCTGCTGGTAGCGCTGGGCGTTGGCGAACATGCTTTCAGCGCGCTCCTGCCAGCCACGGCGGTTTAGCAGGCCGGTCAGGCCGTCGGTCATGGCCAGACTACGCAAACGGGCCTTGGCCTCATCTCGCCAGGCCGCCAACAGGGCCAGAGTAGCCACCAAGGACACCACATTCACGGCCAGTGCCAGCAGCAGGTTGAACAACTGCAGCACCTGCTCAGCCAGGAACTCACCCGCCGCCGCGCGCGCCAGCAACAGCATAGCCATGCCCATCAGGCAGGCACACAGCAGCCAACGCCAATCCCGCCCCGCAGCGCGCAAAGGGAACAGGGTGGCACGCGCCACCACCAGCAGCATGGCCGCCAAGCCTACGTGCGACCAGCCCATTTGGAAACGCGGGTTGTCCCAGCCCAAGGCATAACCCACAGGTACGGCCAGCACCAGCACCAGCATGCAGCGGGTGGCCCAACGGTAGCTCAGCCAGTCTTGTGGGCCACGCCGGCGCGGCCGCCTGCGGGTCGGGCTGAGCCGTGCGCGGTGCCCCAGCCAGCCGCCCAGCGCCCGGTGCAGCAGCCACTGTCCGCAGCCGAACACGGCAATCGCCAAGGTGCCCCATACGGTCTGCCAGCTGTATGACGCGGCAATCGCCAACACCCCGCCCAGCATATGCGTCGCAACCGCCATCTGCGCGCAGCGCGTGGGCGGCGTGGTATGCCGGCCCATCAAGGCCAGCAAGGCCAGGGACAGCACAAACAGGTTGACGGTGGCCAGCACCAGCAGAGTGGGTATGTCTAACTGCATCGCGTTACGAATAGAGTGGTATGTAGCCGGACCACTGCAGCGCGCCTACTGGAACGCCACCTCGGCGAAGCTGCGCAGCTTGCGGCTGTGCAACTGCTCCAGCCCCTGGGCGCGCAGCAGCTCGATGGCGCGGATGCCGATGCGCAAATGCTGGTCCACGCGCTCGCGGTAGAAGTGGTTGGCCATGCCGGGTAGCTTGATCTCGCCGTGCAAAGGCTTGTCGCTGACGCAGAGCAAGGTGCCGTAGGGCACACGAAAGCGGAAGCCATTGGCGGCGATGGTGGCGCTTTCCATGTCCAGCGCCACGGCGCGGCTCTGGCTGAAGCGGCGCTGCGGCTGGTTGTTCGGCAGCAGCTCCCAGTTGCGGTTGTCGGTGCTGGCCACGGTGCCGGTGCGCATGATGTTCTTCAGCGCCACGCCTTGCACCTGGGTGACGTCGGCCACGGCCTGTTCCAGCGCCTGCTGGATTTCGGCCAGCGCCGGGATCGGCACCCACAGCGGCAGCTCTTCGTCCAGCACATGGTCTTCGCGCACATAGCCGTGGGCCAGCACGTAGTCGCCCAGCTGCTGGCTGTTGCGCAAGCCGGCGCAGTGGCCGACCATGATCCAGGCATGGGGACGCAGCACGGCGATGTGGTCGGTAATGTTCTTGGCATTCGCCGGGCCGACGCCGATGTTCACCATGGTGATGCCCGCGTTGTCCGAGCGCACCAGGTGGTAGGCCGGCATCTGCGGCAGGCGCGGCGGCGCGGCGCCCAGTGCATCCACGGCCTCGGCCGCCAGGCCCACGCGGCGCGTGATCACGTTGCCGGGCTCGACAAAGGCGCAATACTCGCTGTTCGGGTCGGCCATGGCCGCATGGCCCATGCGCACGAATTCGTCAATGTAGAACTGGTAGTTGGTGAACAGCACGAAGTTCTGGAAATGCTCGGGCCCGGTACCGGTGTAGTGGCGCAGGCGGTGCAGCGAATAATCCACGCGCGGCGCGGTGAACAGCGATAGCGGCAGCGGGTCGCCAGCCTTGGGCTCGTAGGTGCCGTTGGCAATGCCGTCGTCCATGGCGGCCAGGTCGGGCAGGTCAAACACATCGCGCATCAGCATGCGGCGTGCAGCGTCCATATGACCTTCCACATGGTCATGCTCGGCAAACGAGAAATGCACCGGAATTGGCAAGGCACTGGTACCGATCTCCAGCTCGACGCGGTGGTTTTGCAGCAGCAGGCGGAACTGCTCCAGGTAATAGCTGCGGTACAGGTCGGGGCGCGTCAACGTGGTCTCGAAGCGGCCCGGGCCGGCCACGAAGCCGTAGCTCAGATGGGCGCTTTCCAGCACATGGGCGCGCGCCACGGTCTCGGTGTGCAGACGCACAAACGGGTAGCAGGCCCGCACATGGCCGGGCAGTGTCTCGCCCGCCACAAAGCGCTGCATGGCCTGGCGCAGATGGTCGATCTGCTGGTCATAAATCCGCTGGACCTGCGCCAATGCAGCATCCGGGTCGGTGAAACGGGTCGGGGCGATGAAAGGGGGCAGATAGGGCATGGGGCTATTGTGCAACGCAACAAGGTCAAGAAGAAAGGGCGATAACAGGCTCACGCATGGTGACGAACTCTTCGGCGGCAGTGGGATGGATGCCGATGGTGCTGTCGAACACAGCCTTGGTCGCACCGGCCTTCATGGCCACGGCAAAGCCCTGCACCACTTCGCCTGCGTCCGCGCCCACCATGTGCAAGCCCACCACGCGGTCGGTCGCATCGTCCACCACTAGCTTCATCAGTGTGCGCTCGGTGCCGCCACTCAGCGTGTGTTTGAGCGCCTTGAACTCGCTGCGGTAGATACTGACCCGGCCAAACTTTTGGCGCGCGTCGGCCTCCGTCAGGCCCACGGTGCCGATGTTGGGGTGGGTAAACACGGCGGTAGGAATCAAGTCGTAGTCCATCTGCCGCGCAGCCTTGCCGGCCTTGGGGCCGAGCAAATGGTCTACCAGTGCCATGGCCTCGCCCAGCGCCACCGGCGTGAGCTGCACGCGCGCCGTCACGTCGCCCAGCGCGTAGATCGACGGCACCGAGGTCTGGTAGTGCGCATCCACCAGCACTGCACCGTCAGGTGCCTGCGCCACGCCCACAACCTCCAGGCCCATGTTCTGCACATTCGGCACCCGGCCTATGGCGTACAGCACCTGGTCCACCGTCAGCGTGTCGCCATTCCCCAGGCGCACTTCCAGACCTGCGGCGGTGCGCAGAATGCTGGCCACCTCTGTCCCCAGGCGCAGATCCACACCGGCCTTGCGCACCTCCTGCGCCAGGAATGCACGCACATCGTCATCAAAACCGCGTAGCGGCTGCTGTCCCCGGTACACCTGGGTCACCTGTGCACCCAGGCCGTTGAAGATGGAGGCAAACTCACAGGCGATGTAGCCCCCGCCCACCACCAGCAGGCGCTGCGGGAACGGGTCCAGGTCGAACATCGCGTCGGACACCACGGCGTGCTCGGCGCCCGGCACCGAGGGCACGGTGGGTGTGCCGCCAGTCGCCAGCAAGATGTTCTGGGCGATGTAGCGCTGGTCGCCGACCTGCACGGTATGCGCGTCCATCAGCGTGGCCCAGCCGGTCAACAGCGTCACGCCCGCACCCACCAGCAGCTGGCGGTACACGCCATTCAGGCGGCTGATTTCTGCGGCGCGCCGGGTCTTCAGCAGACCCCAATCGAAACTTGGCCGCTCTACCTGCCAGCCAAAGCCGGCAGCCTCTTCAAAGGACTCTGCATAGTGGGCCGCATAGCTGTAGAGTTTTTTGGGAATGCAGCCCACGTTGACGCAGGTACCGCCCAAGGCCCCGGCCTCCACCAACGCCACCCGCGCACCGCGCTGGGCCGCCATGCGCGCGGCCCGTACCCCGCCGCTGCCACCGCCCACCACCAATAGATCAAATGCGAATGCAGACATTCCAGAGACTCCTGTTGCTGCGGTGTGTAAAGCCGCATTTTGCTATAAAAAAAATAGCTTCCGAAACAAGCGCTTACTACGCCATTACCTTTTTTAATGAAACATGGCGACCCGGCCGCGCATAAATCGCAATAATGGCAGCCTCTACGCTCTACCCAAAGGTTATCTGTGAAATTCCCCCTGTGTACCGCCGCCTTCTGCCTGCTGGTCAGCAGCACTTTCAGCGCCATGGCAACAGACGCCGCCGATGCTGCCAAAGAGCCCGGCGCCGTCGTCACATCCAGTGGCCTGGTGTTCCGCTCGCTCAAGGACGGCACCGGCGCCAGCCCCACGGCCAGTGACAAAGTCAAGGTCCATTACCGTGGCACCTTCCTGGACGGCAAGGAATTCGACAGCTCCTATAAACGCGGCGAACCCATCGAATTCCCGCTCAATGGCGTCATCAAATGCTGGACCGAAGGCGTGCAGCGCATCAAGGTCGGCGGCAAGGCCAAACTGACCTGCCCGGCCAGCATCGCCTACGGTGAACGTGGCGCCGGCGGCGTCATTCCGCCCAACGCCACACTGCAATTTGAAGTCGAGCTGCTGGCCATCAACGGCAAGTAAATTTCTCTCTGGATTTTTGGACCCACCATGGCACCCTCCCTGGCCACGCAAGACACAACCTCCACCTCCGACCCCCGTGGCAGCACCGCTGCGCATGAGCACATCGCCTTCATTGGCGGCGGCAACATGGCCAGCGCCATCATCGGCGGGCTGATCAAAAAAGGCGTGCCGGCGAACCACATCGTGGTCGTCGAGCCCTGGGAGGAAGCCCGCAACAAACTGCTGGCCGACTTCGCCGTGGTGGCCCATGAAATGCCCGGCCCCGCACTGGCCAGCGCCCGCACCGTGGTCTGGGCCGTCAAACCCCAGGTGTTCAAGGACGCTGCCCTGCAAGCCCGCTTCCACACCAAGCAGGCCCTGCACCTCAGCGTGGCCGCCGGCATCCGCAGCAGCAGCATCGCCCGCTGGCTGGACAGCGAGCGCATCGTGCGCGCCATGCCGAATACCCCCGCGCTGATCGGCAAGGGCATGACCGCCCTGTTCGCCCGCGACGCCGTGACCGACAGCGACCGCCATGTCATCGAAAAAGTGCTGGCCGCCACCGGTGAAAGCCTGTGGGTGGGCGACGAGACCCAGCTGGACGCGGTCACCGCCCTGTCTGGCTCCGGCCCGGCCTATGTGTTCTATTTCATCGAAGCCATGATCCAGGCTGGCGCCGACATGGGTCTGAGCCGCGCCCAGGCCCACAAGCTGGCCGTGGGCACCTTCTATGGCGCGTCGGCCCTGGCCCATGCGTCCAACGAGCCGCCCGAAATCCTGCGCCAGCGCGTCACCTCCAAGGGCGGCACCACTTTTGCTGCCACCACCTCCATGGACCAGAGCGAGGTGAAAGCGCACTTCATCCGCGCCATGCAGGCCGCGCAACACCGCGCCCACGAGTTGGGTGACGAGTTCGGCGAGTAAACCAGCCCACCGCACCATGGCCACGCAGCAAAGCACGATCGACTTCCTGCTGGACCAGCTGACCACTGCGGGCCCCGTCACGGCCCGCAAGATGTTCGGTGAGTACTGCATCTACCTGGCCGGCAAACCGGTGGGCTTTGTCTGCGACGACCAGCTCTTCCTCAAGCCCACCCCCGAGGGCCGTGGCCTGATTCCCGCGCCCACCGAAGGCTTCCCCTACCCTGGCGCCAAGCCCTACCTGCTGATCACGCCCGACACCTGGGACGAACGCGAATGGCTGTGCCAACTGGTGCGCACCACCGCCGATGCGCTGCCCGAACCCAAGCCAGCCAAGCCGCGTAAGCCCAAGGCCTGAAACCGATTGCTACATAAAAAATAGCTGCTAGCGCAGGTAGTACCTGCGCTAGCAGCCTATTTCACCCCAACCTCACAAACCGATTCAAGCCGCCATGCGCAGCTGCTGGTGCGGGTCGATCACAAACTTCTTGGGCGCACCGGCGTCGAACTCGGCATAGCCCTTGGGTGCGTCGTCCAGCGAGATGACCTGCACGCCGACGATGTCGGCGATGTGGATGCGGTCCCACAGGATGGCTTGCATCAGCGCGCGGTTGTACTTCATCACCGGAGTCTGGCCGGTATGGAAGCTGTGCGACTTGGCCCAGCCCAGGCCGAAGCGCAGGCTCAGGGCGCCGCTCTTGGCGGCCTTGTCGACACCGCCCGGATCGTCCGTCACGTACAGGCCGGGGATGCCGATCTTGCCGGCCGCGCGGGTGATCTCCATCAGCGAATTCAGCACGGTGGCGGGCGCTTCGCCTTGCGATCCGGCGTGGCCGTGGCCGCGGGCTTCGAAGCCGACGGCATCCACAGCGCTGTCCACCTCGGGCGTACCCAGGATGGCGGCGATCTGGTCGGCCAGGCTCACGTCCTGCGACAGATCGACGGTTTCAAAACCGACCTTGCGCGCATGCACCAGGCGGGCCGGGTTCACGTCACCAACGATCACCACAGCAGCACCCAGCAGACGTGCAGATGCGGCAGCAGCCAGGCCGACCGGGCCGGCACCGGCCACATAGACCGTGCTGCCCGGGCCCACGCCGGCGGTCACCGCTCCGTGGTAACCGGTAGGCAGGATGTCGGACAGACAGGTCAGGTCCCGGATCTTGGCCAAGGCGCGATCACGGTCGGGGAACTTCAGCAGGTTGAAGTCGGCGTAGGGCACCATGACGTACTCGGCCTGGCCGCCGATCCAGCCACCCATGTCCACATAGCCGTAAGCACCACCAGCACGCGAGGGGTTCACGCTGAGGCAGACGCCGGTGTGCTGCTCCTTGCAGGTGCGGCAGCGGCCGCAGGCCACGTTGAAGGGCACGGACACCAGGTCGCCCTTCTTGAGGGTCTCCACGTCGCGTCCCACTTCCAGCACCTCGCCGGTGATTTCATGGCCCAGCACCAGGCCGGACATGGCAGTGGTGCGGCCGCGCACCATATGCTGGTCGGAACCGCAGATATTGGTGGACAGCACTTTCAAAATCACCCCGTGCTCGGCCTTCTGGCCCAACGGGTTGATGAGCTTGGGGAAGGGTATGGATTGCACCTCGACCTGGTTTTGCCCCAGGTACACAACACCTCGGTTATCTGACATAGCGTTTGTCTCCTTTGTTCTTCATACACACGTGAATATGGATACGCCATCTGCCCTGCGGACAGACGCGTGCCCCATCGTAGTGCGGAGGAATGGTGGCTCTGGCCAAATTGCGACACCAATCGGCCAGTTAGGTCCATGCGCCGGTAAGTTTTCGTAAGAACGTGTTCACGTTCTTAGCGCGAGGCCTTACCAGCTGGGCCCGCGGCGGATGGCATCGATCCGGCCTTCCAGCTTCTGCAGGCTGGCCGCGCCCGTGGACTTGCCCGACAGCACCTCGTGCGTGGCGCTCCAGAACGCGGCCGAGACTTCGTTGTACTTGGCCGGCAGGTCCTTACGTAGAACATCACGCCGGCATCGGTCAGCCAAGGCAGGGCCAGCAGCTTGCCGTTGACCGTGTTGTTGGCCACCATGGAGGGGAAGTAGTTCTTTTCCACGCCGTTGGTATAGGGCCCGAGGTCAAGCAATTGGTCTTTCAGAATGCCGGGCCAAACCACATCGATCTGCAGCGCATCGAGCTTGTCAGCCTTGGCCGCAAACATCTGGCGAAACAGACCCAGGATGTCGCTGGACGACTGGGGAATGCTCAGCAGCTGCAACGTGTTGCCGGTCTTGGCGCCCCAATCGGCGGCCATTTTTTTGCAGTACTGGAAGTCCTGCTCGCTCGAATTGCAGGTCACGGCCCACGCGCTGCCCGAACCCAAGCCCAAACCACAACCCAAAACGAAACCGAAAAAGAAGGCTCAGCCGAAAGCGTAGCTGCCGCCGGCCACGCCGACAAACACCGCAAACCCGACCCAGTGGTTCAGGCGGAAGGCCTTGAAGCAGCCATCGCGCTGGCGGCTGCGGATCAGGGTCCAGTGCCATAGCGCCTGCAGCGCCGCCACCCCGATTGCTACGTAAAAGATAGCGCCTTGCACATACGGTTCAAGCGCCAGCAGCCAAATCAGCAAGTAAATTGCGTAGAAGGCCATGACGCCCGCCACGTCGAAGCGGCCCAGGGTGATGGCCGACGTCTTCATGCCGATCTTCAGGTCGTCGTCGCGGTCGACCATCGCGTATTCGGTGTCGTAGGCCAGCACCCAGAACAGGTTGCCCAGCAACAAGACCCAGGCCAGAGGTGGCACGCTCTGCCACCAGGCCGCCAGGCTGAAGCCGGCCCAGCCGGCGGCGCTGAACACCTGCCAGGCCGGCCCACCCCGCACGGCAGAAAACGCCATCGGGATACCGAAGCTAAAGGCCACGCCCAGGACGGCCTGCGGCATGGACACATAGCGCTTGGCATACGGATAGACCAGGGCCACGGCCAGCGCGGCAAACGACCAGACCACGGTGACCGCATTGGTGGTCAGCACCAGCGTAAACGCGGCGATGGCCAGCAGCGCGCCAAAGCGCAGCGCAGCCCCCACCGACAGCGCGCCGCTGGTCACCGGCCGCTGGGCCGTGCGCTTGACATGCTTGTCGAACTCGCGGTCGGCCACGTCGTTCACGCAGCAGCCGGCACTGCGCATCAGGATGGTGCCCAGGGTGAACACCGCCAGCAGATGCCAGCCCGGGAAGCCCCCCGCCGCCACCCACAGCGCGCTGAGGGTGGGCCAGAGCAAGAGCAGCCAGCCAGCCGGGCGATCCCAGCGGATCAGTTGCAGGTAAAGACGCACAGATTTCATAGCCAAACAGGCTGCCAGCGCAGGTAGAACCTGCGCTGGCAGCTACGATTTATGTAGTAAACAGACTTACAGGCCGAGTTGCCGCAGGTCCAGCTTGCCCTGCAGCACCGGCGGACACCACAGGTAGGCGCCGGAGACCGGCTTGGAGTAGCTGAAGGTGGCATCGACCACGCCGTCCTCCTGCCCGGCCATACGGCGCATCTGGGCTTCGAACGCATCCAGGGTGGCGCCGAAGGCCACGAAGAACAGGCCGCACTGGTGGCCCACAGCCCAGGGCATGGAGCGGCGCAGCACAAAGGCTTCGGGGCTGAAGCTTTCTTGCGCCGTACGCTTCACGTGGGCCGAAATCGGCGCGTCGTCCAGCTCCTCGTTGTCGGACATGCGCCGGCCCATGGCCTTGTTTTGCCCGTCCGTGCCGAGTGCGTCGAAGGCGTCCAGGTTGTGCACCCATTGCTGCACGGCGACAAAGCTGGAGCCGTCCTCTTGCAGTGCGGCGGCCACAGCCTCGGCGCCCTCGGGGTTTTCGGTGCCGTCTTCAAAGCCGGTCAGGTCGCGGCCATGCTCGGCCGCCGGGTCGCCGTGGCGAAAGCCGTCGAGCACGCGGTCCAGGTGGAAGGCCGGGGCCAGGGCTTTTTCGATGGCGCGGGCCTGCAGCACCAGCTCGCCTTGCGCTGCGCCACGCAGCCAGCACCACAACGCCACGGGCGTGCTGGGCACCTGCACGCCGTGGCCAGACATGTCGGGCATGGGCCGCAGGCCGGGTACCTCAGCCCCCAGGGCCTGCACCAGCGTGACACCCAGGCCGGCGACAACGCGGCGGCCATCGACCTGGTCCACCAGGCGCTGCAGCGCGGCACGCAGGGTGTCTGCACTGGTTTGGGCCGGGATGGAGAAAAACAGGTAACGCCCATGGGCGGGTACGGCTTGCAAGATGCCGGCTTGTGCAAATTCCACAGAATGCTCCACAAAGATCAGGATAAGCGTTTCACGCCCGGCAGTTCGCAGGCATAGATGGCGTTGCGCAGGGCGGCAATCGCCTCGTAACGGGTGAAGCTGCGCCGCCAGGCCAGCACCACACGGCGCATGGGCGGCTCGCCGTCGAACGGCAGGTAGCGCACATAGGGGTCCTCGTCGCGGCCACGGCGCGGCTTGGCGGCCAGGGCGGCCTTGGGCACGCTCAGACGCGGCACCAGGGTGATGCCCATGCCAGCGGCCACCATGTGCTTGATGGTCTCCAGCGACGAGCCCTCGAAGCTCTTGCGTATGCCCTCGGCGCCGCTGGAAAAGCGAGCGAACTCGGGGCACACCTCCAGCACGTGGTCGCGGAAGCAATGGCCGTTTCCCAGCAGCAGCATGGTCTCGGCCTTGAGCTGGTCGGAGGTGACGCCGGGCAGCAGCGCCAGCGGGTGGCTGGTGGGCACGGCGACCATGAAGGGCTCGTCGTACAGCGACGCCACGGCTAGGCCGGTGTCGGGGAAAGGCTCGGCCATGATGGCGCAGTCAATCTCGCCCATGCGCAGCATTTCCAGCAGCTTGACGGTGAAGTTTTCCTGCAGCATCAACGGCATTTGCGGCGTGCGGCTGATGACCTGCCGGACCAGGTCGGGCAGCAGATACGGGGCAATGGTGTAGATGATGCCCAGGCGCAGCGCGCCGCCCAGTGGGTCTTTGCCGCGCTGGGCGATTTCCTTGATGTTGGCGGCCTGCTCCAGCACGCTTTGCGCCTGGCGCACGATCTCTTCACCGAGCGGGGTGATGGTGACCTCGTTGGCGCTGCGCTCAAAGAGCTTCACGTCCAGTTCTTCTTCCAGCTTCTTGATCGCCACCGACAGCGTAGGCTGCGACACGAAGCAGGCATCGGCCGCCTTGCCAAAGTGCTTCTCGCGGGCCACGGCCACGATGTATTTGAGTTCGGTGAGGGTCATGGGCTGTATTGTCTACCGGTCCAAGGCTCTGTGCACCCCCTTTGCCAGGGCGATACAGGCGAAGCTAATCAGGAATCACGGCGTCAATCACCGCGCCAGTGGCTTTCACGCCGGTCTTGACGATGACGGCGCCGGTGGTCACCACGGCGTCGGCCACAGCCACCACGGCGCAGCCACTGCACGCCATCGCCATGGCCACCACCCACATCCATCGCCGCATACACGCCCCACTTATTGAAAAAACAGGCCGCATCATAAAACCTGTACCCTCACGCCCGATTTAGACTGTGTACCATTTCGTACACAGGTACTGAAATCGGCCCGAAGCCCGAAAAAATACGTTCAAAATAGGCCCCCGCATACCCACTGGGTGGGGTCACGATTTCATCTGGCGACCGGCAACAGACTGCCAATAACATGTATTTGGAGGCGTATCGATGAGACTTATTCCGAACACGATCAGCGGACGGTTGGCCTGCGGTTTTGCCGCGCTATTGGTCTTTATGGCCCTGAACATCGGAGTGGCCTGGGTGCAAATGAACCGCTTGGGTGCCACCTCGGACCACCTCATCGACAACCTGGCAGCCCGCGAGCGCGAGGCCCGGCAATGGCAAACACTGCTGGGGCGCAACGCCTTGACGGCCAACGGCGTGCTCGTCACCAGCGACCCGGAAAAGCTCAAGCCCCTGGTGGAGGAGCTCAATAGCGGCACGGCCCGCATCACGGCACTGTACGCCGCCTATGCCAAGCGCGACGACGCGCAGGCCCCCATCAGCAAAGCGCATACAAACTTTACTGCTGCCACCAAGGACTTCATGGACGCGGTGGCCTCGGGCTCCAGCGACTTCATGCGCTCTGAGTTCTACGACAAGTTCGCCCCTGCCGTACGCACCTACCAGGACCTGCTGGAAACGTTGGCACAACACCAGCAGGAACAGATGGACCAGGGCCGCGCCGCCGCCGAGGTGGAACGCGCCAACGGCATCCGCGCCATGCTGCTGCTGGGCATACTGGCCTGCGCCGTGGGCGGTGTGGTGGCCTGGCGCCTGTCCAGCGGCATCCGCCGCGCGCTGATGGAAGCCGTGCGCATGGCCCATGCCGTAGCCCAGGGTGACCTGACGGCACGCAGCACGGTCAAGGTCCAGGGTGAGCTGGAGCAGTTGTTTGGCGCCCAGGAAAGCATGTGCGAGCGCCTGCGTACCACGCTGTCCAGCATCCAGACCTCGGCCGAGGCCGTGCAACTGGGCTCGGGCGAAATCGCCTCCGCCAACAATGACCTCAGCGTGCGCACCGAGCAACAGGCCGGCACCCTGCAAAAGACCGCCTCCACCATGGAGCAGATGACTTCGGCCGTGCACAACAACGCCCACAACGCCACCCAGGCCAGCCAGCTGGCCAAGAGCGCCAGTGCCAACGCCGTGCAGCGCAGCGCGCAAATGAATGAGCTGGTAGCCAGCATGCAGCAAATGGCCTCCAGCAGCAGCAAGATCGCCGAGATCACCGCCGTGATCGACAGCATCGCCTTCCAGACCAATATCCTGGCGCTGAACGCGGCCGTGGAAGCCGCACGCGCCGGCGAGAACGGCCGCGGTTTTGCCGTGGTGGCCAACGAAGTGCGCACCCTGGCGCAGCGTAGTGCCACCGCTGCACAAGAGATTCGCGGCCTGATCGCCAACAGCGTGCAGAACGTGAATGCCGGCGTGACCCTGGCCACCGCCGCCGGCGGCTCCATCGGTGACCTGGTGCAAAGCGTGCAGGCTGTGGCCGGTCTGCTGCAGGAGGTTGCGGACTCCACCGAACGGCAAAGCCAGGAGCTGTCGCACATCAACCATTCGGTCGCCGAGCTGGACCATATGACGCAGCAGAACGCGGCCATGGTGGAAGAAAGCGCCGCAGCCGCCAGCAGCCTGAAGGAGCAGGCCGACCATCTGAAAGACGCCGTGGCGGTGTTCCGCTTCGGTTAGGCATTTACTAGAGCGTGTCGACGTTCTAAGCAAGCTCCCCCAGGCGGCCCATGCTGAAGCGCATACCCGTCCAGCAGCTGCGCCTGGGTATGCACATCGACGGTTTTTGCGCGCCGTGGATGGACCACCCTTTCTGGCGCAACCATTTCGTGCTGGCGGACCCGGCCGATATCGCACGCATCCACGCCAGCAAGGTCGCAGAGGTATGGATAGACCCCAGCAAGGGCCTGGATGTGGAGGCCGGTCCGGCCCCCGCAGCCGCCACTCCACGCCCCCCAGCCGCGCCCATCGCGCAGGAGCCCGCAACACCACCGCAGCGCGACACCGCCCCCACCGCCACCGCGGTGGAATATGCACGCGCCGCGCAGATCTGCAGCAAGGCCAAACAGGTGGTGGCCGCCATCTTCCAGGAGGCCCGGATGGGCCATGCGGTGGATACCGAACTGGCACAGGCGCTGGTGCAAGACATCACCGATTCGGTGTTGCGCAACCCAGACGCCATGGTCAGCCTGGCCCGGTTGAAGACCGCCGACGACTACACCTATATGCATTCGGTAGCGGTCTGCGCGCTGATGGTGGCGCTGTCGGGCCAGCTGGAGCTGGACGAGTCGCAGACCCGCTCCATGGGCCTGGCCGGCCTGCTGCACGACATGGGCAAGGCCGTGATGCCCACCGACGTACTCAACAAGCCCAGCAAGCTGACCGACGCCGAATACGCCACCATCCAGGCCCACCCCAAGGAGGGCTACCGGATCCTGATGGATTGCCTGGCCGCCGACCCGATGGCGCTGGACGTGGTGCTGCACCACCATGAAAAAATGGATGGCACGGGCTACCCGGATGGTCTGAAAGGCGAAGCCATCAGCCTATCGGCCCGCATGGGCGCCATCTGCGATGTCTATGACGCCGTGACTTCGACCCGCCCTTACAACAAGGGCTGGGACCCGTCTCTGGCGCTGCAGCGCATGGCCGAATGGACCAAGGGCCACTTGGACCCGCGCATCTTCCAGGCCTTTGTGAAACGCATGGGCATCTACCCGGTGGGCGCGCTGGTGCGGCTCAGCTCGGGGCGCATAGGCGTGGTGACCGAGCAAAGCCCGGGCACTCTGCTGAAGCCGGTGGTGAAGGTGTTCTTCTCCACCAAGTCAGACATGCGCATACGCCCCGAACTGGTGAACCTGGCCGCAGCGGGCTGCACCGAGAAAATCGCCGCCCGCGAAGACCCCGACTACTGGCGCTTCCCGGACCAGGAGTCACTCTGGTCCGGGTTCATCTAGCGGCCTCCGCAGCAATCTCAGGAGTTGATGCGTAGCTGCAAACCGTTGACGCTGTAGACCGGCGTGACGCTATGGCCATCCACCGTGATACTGGCGAAACGGCCATGCAAGGCGGCACCGCTGCTGGACAGCACGGTCACCAGGTCACCCACCACAGGCTGGTAGCCAAAACTGACCGCCAGGTTGCCACCCAGGGTGATGTCGCTGGCCACGGCCAGCGTGCCCTGGCTAGCCGTGGCCAACACCAGCTGCAAAGTACCACCGGTCTGGGTGAAGCGCTTGCCCAATGCCAAAGGGCTGGCCGCCGTGACGCGCAACACGCCACCGCTCTGGTACACATCGCCGCTGCCCAGGGCCTTGGCGGAGCTAGCCACCAGGGTGCCGGCGTTCAGCACAGTGCCGCCGCTGTAGCTGTTGTTGCCACTCAGGCCCAGCGTGCCGCTGCCGAGCTTGGTCAGCAGGCCCGCGCCGCTGATGTCGTTGCGCCAGGTGTCGGCCGCGTTGAAGCCGCCCAGGCTGGCGTCCATGGTGACGCTGACGTCGCCATTGAAGGCACCAAAGCCGTCGGCTGCAGCCACCAGGTTCAGGCGGCCATAGCCTTCGGCATCGTCCATCGCAGGGTAGCCCGCGCTGAGGGCCGTGGTCTTGAGCACCACGCGGCGCTGGTCGGCGCTGAGGTAGGGCAAACGCGTTTCCAGCAGCACTTCCGCACCCTTGGGCACGTTCGCCACGGCGGTAGTGGCAGCAATTGGGGAGAAGCCAAAGGTCAGGCGCGTCAGGGCGGCGGCCTTGGTGGCGGCGCTGTCGGCAAAGCGGTCGTTGCTGCCGGAGTGGGCATAGCTGTAGAAGCTGGTCAGGTCGCTGGTGCCGGCTGCGGACATCAGCACGCTGTGGGCCTGGTCATACGCCGCCTTGCGGGTACTGGCGCTCGCAGCGTACAAGTTGCCAACCGCCGAGGCCTGGCCCAGGATGCGACCACCGATCACGTCCAGCGGCGAATGCATACCCGCCAGGATGCGGTTATTGCCCAGCTCCAGCGCACGGGCCACCATCTCCTGGAATCGCTCGGGCATCACATAGGCCATGGCCAGCGCATCACGTACGCCTTCGGCCGTGTGGCCGCTGGGGTAGCCGCCATCGGTAGCGGCTGGGGAGCCCTTGGCCGGCACCAGTGCGGGCACCACCACCACGCTGCTGCTCCAGCGCCAGGGGCGCGCGTATTTGTAGAAGCGCTTGGCCGGCTCGGTGGATGCGTTCGTGCCCATCAGGCCGACAAAGTCCACCACGCTGCCGAAGCTGGTGTTGCTGGAGCCGCCCACGCCGGTGTTGTTGCCACCATCGGTGTACAGCACGGTGGTGGCGTCGGCCGGCACGCTGGTGATGGTGGTGGTTTGCTGCGCGGCTGTGCGCCAGGCGGCGGTGAGCGGGCCCAGGCCATCGGTCACGCTATAGCCCTTGCCACGACGGTCATCAAAATAGGCGGCGGAGGCCTGGTCGGCGGTACGCGCGGTGGTCACGTCAATGGCGTACTGCACGTTGGCGTTCAATACGGTGGCGTTCTTCACCGTGCCGTCCATGCCAGTGCCGGTATAGGCAGTGATGGCGGGGCAGCTGCCAGTGGCTGCCACGGTCACGCCAGCATCCACCAGCAGCGTGGCCGGGGTCCACAGATCCAAAAAGCCGCTGAGCACGCGCACGCCCGCATTGGTATCCAGCGTGGCATGGCAGCCGTCGCCACGCACATTGGTGGCGGCATAGTCCACAAACGGCAGCACCGTGGTCTCGTTGGCCACCGCTGCGGTGTCCACCGTGCCCAAGCCGGTGGGCGCGGCTGGCGTGGTCCACGGCGTATCGCCGCCGCCGCAACCGGCCAACAAAAAGCCCACGGCCATGGCGGCGCACAAGGTACGGGGCAGGAATCGGAAAGGGGTCTGCATGGGGAAGGGTCCAAAGCGTCAAAAAGCGCCGGCGGCCCGAGAGGCCCGGCATCGGAAAGCAGCTGCAAAGGCATGCCAGCCCAGGACAATAAAAGCGCTTCGTGACGCAGGCATGACGCATGCCCGCCCCAGCAGTACCATCAAAAAATATAGCAACTTACGCAGGCATTACCTGCGCAAACCGCGATTTTCTCCACAAAGCACAGGAACTTCAGCGCGGCTTGAACACGGCAAATCGCCCATCCTGCGCCATACTTGCCGGCGCAGGCGTGTACCGGGAGGCGCCTGCGGGTCCGCCGCCCTTTTGTTACGTGCTACCAAGAACCATGCTCAAACGAATCCACGTTCAACACCTTATCCTGGGGATGCACATCGATGGTTTTTGTGCCCCCTGGATGGAGCACCCGTTCTGGCGCAACCACTTCGTGCTGAGCGACCCCAAGGACCTGGAGCGCGTGCGCAACAGCAATGTGCAGGAAGTCTGGATAGACACCAGCAAAGGCCTGGACGTAGCCCCCGAGTCCGAAACCGCGGAGGCCCGCATAGCGCCCTCCCCCACCCTGCCCACCCCCTTGCCGGCGCCGGTACGTGACACCCGCCCCACGCCCGCCGCCGTGGAATATGTCCGCGCCGCCGAGATCTGCAACAAGTCCCGCCAGGCCATGGTGGACATCTTCCAGGACGCCCAATTGGGCAAAAAGGTGGACTCCACCCTGGCCCGACAGGTGGTACAGGAGATATCCGACTCCATCGCCCGCAATTCGGACGCCATGGTCAGCCTGACCCGGCTGAAAACGGCCGACAACTACACCTATATGCATTCGGTCGCCGTGTGCGCCTTGATGGTGGCATTGGCGCTGCAGCTGCAGCTGAACGATGAGCAAACCCGCTGCGCGGGCATGGGCGGCCTGCTGCATGACCTGGGCAAGGCCGCCATGCCGTTGGATGTGCTGAACAAACCCGGCAAGCTGACCGACGCCGAGTTCGCCGTCATCAAAGCCCACCCGGTAGAGGGCCACAAAATGCTGCTGAACGACCCCAGCGTGGACGCCATGGTGTTGGATATCGTGCTGCACCACCACGAAAAGGCTGACGGCAGCGGCTACCCCGATGGACTGAAAGGCGACGAAATCAGCCTGCTGGCCAGGATGGGCGCCATCTGCGACGTCTACGACGCCATCACCTCCGACCGGCCCTACAAAAAGGGCTGGGACCCATCCGAGGCGCTACGCAAGATGGCCAGCTGGACCAACGGCCATTTGGACGGCCGGATGTTCCAGGCCTTTGTGAAAAGCCGGGGTATCTACCCCACGGGCTCGCTGGTACGGCTCACCTCCGGGCGCATCGGCGTGGTCACCGCGCAAAGCGAAGGCGCGCTGCTCAAGCCGGTGGTGAAGGTGTTTTTCTCCACCAGATCCAACCTGCGTTTGCCGCCCTTTTTAATCGACCTGACCGCGCCCGATTGCAAGGAAAAAATCATCGCCCGCGAAGACCCGCAGCAATGGCAGTTCCCGGACCTGAACCCGCTGTGGTCGGGCTTTGAACCCGCGTCACTCTGAGAGCTTGCCCTTCTGCGCCTGCCGCCACAGCTGCGGCGTGGTGCCCGTCACACGGCGAAATTCACGCTGAAAGTTCGACTTGGTCTGGAAGCCGCTGGCCAGCATGGCGTCGGTCACGGTCTGCTCGGTAGTCAAGAGCAAGCGGCAGACATGCTGGACCCGAAAGTCGTTGACGTACTGGGACACGTTCTTGCCCTCCACCTGGTTGATGGCCGCTGAAATCTGGCGCGCAGGGATGCCGCTTTTGCGCGCCAGGCGCAGCAGGTTCAGGTCGGGCTGCAGGTACAGCGGCTGTTGCTGCAGCAGCGCATTGAGCGCATCGCGGATGCGGGGACCATCCGCCAGCTGTTCGGCCGCTGGCGCTGGCGTGTCTGCCACGGGCTCGGGCTTGTTCTCAGCATCTGGCAGGCTGTCTGCTGCCACCGAGGCGGCGTAGCCGCACAGCAAGAGCATCAGCAACTGGCCCGCCCCCACCAGGGCTGCGCTGTAGCTGCCGGCGTTGTGCCGTATGTCCCAGGCAATGAACACATCGGCCAGCGCCGACATCAGCAACAGCACGGCCGTAGCCCACAGCGCACGGTGCGCCAGCAAGGCTTCGTCCAGCCGGGCCAGGCCCAGCGCATCCGGCCCACGCCGCGCCAGCCGTAACAAGACCAGGCCGTAAGCCAGATAGGCAAGCACCACGGCGGCGTCCACCCCATCAGGCCAGACCGCAAACAACAGCACGACCAGCACCGCAGGCAAGCCGTGCAACCACTGCCAGCGGGGGGCCGGGACTGCGGCCAAACTCTGGTAACAACACCAGGCCCATGCCGCCAGCGCCACGGCCAGAGTCGCCTGCAGCGGCAGCAGCGTCTTCACGCCATAGCCCCAGCGCAGGCCTATCAGCACGGACAGCAAGGCATAGCCGCCCAGCAACAAACGAAAGCGCCGGTTCGCCAGCACCACGGTGCCCTGGCGCCAGGTCATCTGCGCCAGCAAATACACCAGCACCAAGGCCACAACAAACGGAAGAGGAACAAAAAACATGGATGGAATCGGTAAATCAGTCAATCGAAAGGCCTGGATCGCGTTCCAGGTCGGCCTCTATCCGCTTGCAGGGCGCCAAAACGGGGGGCAAACGCCATTCTTGGTCGGCTGCCGGCAAGCCGCCGGCGCGCCCACTCTACCTGAGGAAACACCATGACTCTGATCTTCTCCCGCTGGCGGTATCTGCTGCTCTGCCTGGTCTGCATCGCGCCCTGCGTCTGGTCGCAAGACGCCCCCGGCCTGCAACGCTTGTACCTACCAGCCCCGGCCCGTGAACGCCCGCTGGAAGTGCTGCTGTGGTACCCCGCAGCACCGGGCGGCCAGACCCTGCTGGTGGGCGAAAACCGCTTGTTCAAAGGCACACCGGCGCGCCAGGATGCACCCGTGGCGCCAGGCCGCTACTCGCTATTGCTGCTGTCGCACGGCTCCGGAGGGAATGCGGCCAGTATGGGCTGGCTGGCCGGGCCGCTGGCCCAGCAAGGCTACATCGTGGCCGCGACCAACCACCCCGGCACCACGACGGGAAACTCCACTCCGGAAGCCACCATGCGCATCTGGGAGAGGCCGGCCGACATCTCGGCCGTGCTCACAGCCCTGCTGGCCCAGCCGGACTGGCAGGCTCGCATCCAGCCAAACCGGGTAGCCGTGCTGGGCTTCTCACTGGGTGGCCACACCGCACTGGCGCTGGCCGGCGCCCGGGTGAATCTGGATCGCTATGCCCGCTACTGCGAGGACCCGGCCGCCATGACTGTGCGCCTGGGCGAATGCCGCTGGCTGGCCGGCAGCCCGGTGGGCCTGCGACAGCTGGACGCCACGCGCTTCGGCCAGTCCTTCAAAGACCCGCGCATCCAGCAGGCCATTACCATCGACCCCGGTCTGGCCCAGGCCTTTGAAGTGGACAGCCTACGCAGCATCACGGTACCGGTGCACATCATCAACCTGGGCCGACCCGGCACCCATCCCCGGGCCGTTGCGGCGGCACCCCTGGCGCAGGCCATTCCCGGGTCGAGCTACGCCACGGTGCCTGACGCCATCCACTTCAGCTTTCTGGGCGAATGCCAGGCCAATGGCCGGGCCATCCTGGCCGAAGAGGGCGACCCCGACCCGCTGTGCGACGACGGCGGCAGCCGCACGCGGACGGACATCCATGCCGAGCTGCTGTGGCTGGTGTCCAGGGCCTTGCTCAGCCCTTGATCAAGCCTTGAGGTATTCGGCCTTGCTGCCCAGCCAGCGCTGCACATGCTGCTCGGCCAGCGCCGGGTAGCGGTCCAGCATGGTGGGGGCCAGGGCGCGAGCCCAGTCCAGCAGCTCGCGGTCGGTCTCCAGGTCGGCGAAGCGCAACAGCGCGGCACCCGACTGGCGGGCACCCAGGAACTCGCCGGGGCCGCGGATTTCCAGATCGCGCCGGGCGATCTCGAAGCCGTCATTGGTCTCGGCCATAGCTTTCAGGCGGGCGCGGGCTACCTCGCCCAGGCGCGGCGCGTCGCCGGTGGAGTACAGCAGCACGCAGGCCGATGCGGCGGCGCCCCGCCCCACCCGGCCGCGCAGTTGGTGCAGCTGGCTCAGGCCAAAGCGCTCGGCATGTTCGATCACCATCAGCGAGGCGTTCGGCACGTCCACGCCGACTTCGATCACCGTGGTGCTGACCAGCACACCCATCAGGCCTTCGTTGAACATATCCATCACCGCCTTTTTCTCGGCCACCGCCATGCGCGAATGCAACAGGCCGACCAGCACGCCGGGCAGGGCATCGCTCAGGTCGGCATGGGTCTGCGTGGCGTTGACCAAATCCAGCGCCTCACTTTCCTCGATCAACGGGCACACCCAGTAGACCTGGCGGCCCTGGTCGATCTGGGCGCGGATGCGCTCTATCACCTCATCACGCCGGGCGTCGTTCACCAGCTTGGTGACGATGGGCGTGCGCCCGGGCGGCAGCTCGTCGATGGTGGACACCTCCAGGTCGGCGTAGTAGCTCATGGCCAGGGTGCGCGGAATGGGGGTGGCGGTCATCATCAGCAGGTGCGGCTCCAGGCCATCGTCCTGCAGCTTGCTGCGCAGCGCCAGGCGCTGGGCCACGCCAAAGCGGTGCTGCTCGTCGATCAGCGCCAGCGCCAGGTTCTTGAACTCCACCTTGTCCTGGATCACGGCGTGGGTGCCGACCACCAGCGCGGCCTCGCCGCTAGCGATCTTGGCCAGCATCTCGCGCCGGGCCTTGGTCTTCTGGCTACCAGTGAGCCAAGCCACGCATTTGCCCAAAGGCGTGAGCAGCGGCTCCAGCCAGCCCACCAGCTTGCGGAAATGCTGGTCGGCCAGGATTTCGGTGGGCGCCATCAGCGCGCACTGCCAGCCGGCATCCATCGCAATGCAGGCGGCCAGCGCAGCCACCACGGTCTTGCCCGAGCCCACGTCGCCCTGCAGCAAGCGGTGCATGGGCACCGGCAAAGCCAGGTCGGCGGCGATCTCCACGCCCACGCGCTGCTGCGCACCGGTCAGCCCAAACGGCAGCGCAGCCAACAGGTCTTGCTGCAGCCGTGCGCCGGGCAGCGGGTGCAGCGGCGGCGCGCGCAGGCGGTCGCGTTCGCGCTTGGCCTGCAGCTGCGAGAGCTGCTGGGCCAGCAGCTCCTCCGCCTTCAGGCGCTGCCAGGCCGGGTGGCTGCGGTCTTCCAGCGCGGCCAGCGATACATTGGGCGTGGGGTGGTGCAAAAAAGATAGCGCCTCGCGCAGGTTCCATATGCGCTGGCGGCCTATTTTCTGCAAATCCGCATCGGCAGCGCCGGGCGGCAGGGTCTCCGACAAGGGCGCGCGCTTCAGGCCGCCCAGCACGGCACGGCGCAGATAGGCCTGCGGCAGACCCGCCGTGCTGGGGTAGACCGGTGTGAGCGCATCGGGCAGCTCGCCACCGGCCAGCTTGAACACCGGGTGCAGCATCTGCCGGCCGATAAAGCCGCCCTTGAGCTCACCACGTATGCGCAGCCGCGCGCCCACGGACAGGGTCTTCTGGTGCGACGGGTAGAAGCTGAAGAAGCGCAGCTGGCAGGTGTCGCTGCCGTCATCCACCGTCACCACCAGCTGGCGGCGGCCGTGCAGCGTGACCTCGCTGTGCGTGACCGTGGCCTCGATCTGCACCGTCTCGCCCTCGCGCGCATCGGCCAGGCGGATGATGCGGGTTTCATCCTCATAGCGCAGCGGCAGATGCAGGGCCAGGTCGATATCGCGGTGCAATCCGAGTTTGAGCAGGGCCTTCTGGGCAGGATTGAGCTTCGCGGGGGGGGCAACCATGGGGCTGGATTTTGCCTTGTTGTCCATGGCGCTTCGCGGCAAACTTTATGGTGATGGGCACAGCATCCTGGGCCATACTATGCGAGCCAGTCCGTGATGCGGATGGGGGCACCACGTCATTCGCGAGTTTTTCTTGTCCTATGCTCAAACGAATCAAAGTTCAACAACTGACGCTAGGAATGCACATTGATGGCTTTTGCGGGCCCTGGATGGAGCACCCGTTCTGGCGCAACCATTTTGTGCTGACGGACCCCCAGGATCTGGCCCGCGCCCAGGCCAGCGCCATCCAGGAAGTGTGGATCGACACCCAAAAGGGGCTGGACATTGCCCCCGGCGAGGCCCCGGTGGCCGAGGCCGAGTCGATGATGGCCAGCTTGGAGGATGACGCAACCCTGGAGGATGGGCCTGTCCGCGATACCGCCCCCACCTCCGCCAGGACCGAACTCAAACGCGCCGCCAATATCTGCAACAAGGCCAAGGAGGCCGTGGTCGCCATGTTCCATGAAGCCCGGATGGGCAATGCCGTGGATACCGAGCTGGCGGGCCATCTGGTGCAGGAAATCTCCGACTCCGTGGCCCGCAACCCCGGCGCACTGATCAGCCTGGCTCGCCTGAAAACAGTGGACGACTACACCTATATGCACTCGGTGGCCGTCTGCGCGTTGATGATCGCGCTGGCCCGCCAGATGCACCTGAACGAAGAGCAGACCCGCTCCATGGGCCTGGCCGGCCTGCTACACGACCTGGGCAAGGCCATGATGCCCATGGAGGTGCTGAACAAACCCGGCAAGCTGACCGACGCCGAATTCGACATCATCAAGTCCCACCCCCTGAAGGGCTACAGCATGCTGGTCGAAGGCCAGGCGGTGGACAACACCGTACTCGACGTGGTGTTGCACCACCACGAACGCACCGACGGCACCGGCTACCCCGACCAGCAAAAGGGCGGCGCCATGAGCCTGTTCGCGCGCATGGGCGCGGTCTGCGATGTGTACGACGCCATCACCTCCAACCGACCCTATAAAAAGGGCTGGGACCCCGCTGAATCCATCAAGCGCATGGCCGAATGGACCTCGGGCCACCTGGACCCGATGGTGTTCCAGGCCTTTGTGAAAAGCCTGGGCATCTACCCCGTGGGCTCGCTGGTCAAGTTGGCGTCGGGCCGCCTGGGCGTGGTGACGGAGCAAAACCCCAGCAGCCTGCTCAAGCCCCTGGTCAAGGTGTTCTACTCCACCAAATCCGATATGCGCATCCCCCCGGAAGTCGTGGACCTGGCCGCATCGACCACCAAAGAAAAGATCGTCGGCCGCGAAAACCCAGACTTCTGGAACTTCGCAGATCTGAACGAGCTATGGGCCAGCGGTAGCTAACCCACCAGGCCCGACAGCCCCGCGTGGGAGAATCTAGGGTTTTCCCCTCAACTCTTGGTATGGGTTTGTCCAGCCCTCAAGTTCCATGCGCACCTATTCCCTCAGCGATTTCGACTTCATCCTGCCTGAGGCCCTGATCGCCCAGCACCCCGCCCCTGAACGTAGCAGCTCCCGCCTGCTGGACGGCACGGGCACCGCCGCCCAGGACCGCATCTTCCGTGACCTACCCAGCCTGCTGCAAACCGGCGACCTGCTGGTCTTCAACGACACCAAGGTGCTCAAAGCCCGCTTGTTCGGCGAAAAAGCCAGCGGCGGCAAGGTCGAACTGCTGGTCGAGCGCGTACTCACCGGCAACCAGGTTGCTGCCCATATGCGGGTCAGCAAGAAGCCCGAGCCCGGCGCTACCATCAGCTTGGTAGGCGATGGCGGTTTCCGCGCCACCCTGCTGGGCCGCTGGCCCGATGCCGACGGCACGCTGTTCCGCTTCGTGCTCAGCAACGACGCAGGCGACGACCCCTACACCCTGATGGAACGCCACGGCCACGTGCCACTGCCGCCCTACATCACGCACACCGATTCGGCCGAGGACGCGCAGCGCTACCAGACCGTGTTCGCCCGCGCACCCGGCGCCGTGGCCGCACCCACCGCAGCCCTGCACTTTGACGACGCTTTGCTGGCCGAACTCGAAGCCCGTGGCATACAGCGCGCCAGCGTCACCCTGCACGTGGGCGCCGGCACCTTCCAGCCGGTGAAAACCGAGAACATCGCCGAGCACCAGATGCACAGCGAGTGGTACGAAGTGCCTACCGCCACCCAGCAGGCGATTGCGGCCTGCAAGGCCCGTGGCGGCCGTGTGGTCGCTGTCGGCACCACCACCGTGCGCACGCTCGAATCCTGGGCCCAGTCCGGGCTGGCCAGTGGCGACACCCGCATCTTCATCACGCCGGGCTTTGTATTCCAGCATGTGGACCTGCTGGTGACCAACTTCCATTTGCCCAAGTCCAGCCTGATGATGCTGGTGAGCGCGTTTGCCGGCTACGAGCACATCATGGACCTGTACCGCCACGCCATCGCCAACCAATACCGTTTCTTCAGCTATGGCGACGCCATGCTGCTCCAGCGAAAGACCGCCTGACCATGTTGAAATTTGACCTACTCGCCACCGATGTCCCTTCTGCCGACGGCAGCTACGCTGGCAGCCATGCGCGCCGCGGCACGCTGACGCTGAACCACGGCGTGGTGCAAACCCCGATCTTCATGCCCGTGGGCACCTACGGCACCGTCAAGGGCGTGATGCCACGCAGCCTGGAAGAAATGGGCGCGCAAATCATCCTCGGCAACACCTTCCATTTGTGGATGCGCCCGGGCCTGGACGTGATGGCCCAGTTCGGCGGCCTGCACCAGTTTGAGAAGTGGAACAAGCCCATACTCACCGACAGCGGCGGCTTCCAGGTCTGGAGCCTGGGCGAGATGCGCAAGATCAGCGAAGAAGGCGTGAAGTTCTCCTCGCCGGTGAATGGCGACAAGCTGTTCCTCACGCCCGAGATCAGCATGCAGATCCAGACCACGCTGAACTCCGACATCGTGATGCAGTTCGACGAATGCACGCCCTACGACACCAAGGGCCACATCACCACCGAGCGCGAAGCCCGCAACTCCATGGAGCTCAGCCTGCGCTGGGCCAAGCGCTGCCAGGCCGAGTTCGCCAAGCTGCAGAACCCGAACGCGCTGTTCGGCATCGTCCAAGGCGGCATGTTCGAAAACCTACGCCAGGAGTCGTTGGACCAGCTGGTGGAGATGGACTTCCCCGGCTACGCGGTCGGCGGCGTCAGCGTGGGTGAGCCCAAGGACGAGATGCTGCGCATCATGGCGCACACGCCGCACAAGCTGCCGGCGCACAAGCCGCGCTACCTGATGGGCGTGGGCACGCCCGAGGATCTGGTGCAGGGCGTGGCCGAAGGCGTGGACATGTTCGACTGCGTGATGCCGACCCGCAATGCGCGCAACGGCACGCTGTTCACCCGCTATGGCGACCTGAAGATCCGCAACGCCCGCCACAAGACGGACGAGCAGCCGCTAGACGTCACCTGCACCTGCCACGCCTGCGCCGGAACCTCGGGCGTGTCCTACGCCAATGGCGGCCGCGACGGCTTCAGCCGCGCCTACCTGCACCACCTGGACCGCTGCGCCGAAATGCTCGGCCCCATGCTGGCCAGCATCCACAACCTGCACTACTTCTTGAACCTGATGCGCGAAATGCGTGAGGCGCTGGACGCGGGTACCTTCGGTGCATTCCGCGCGCAGTTCAAGGCCGATCGGGCGCGTGGCGTCTAGTCGACTGCAATGCTACATAATTCGTAGCTTGTAGCGCAGGTGGTACCTGCGCTACAGCCACTTTTCACCCAAATCCTCAACGGAACGGCCCGGGCTTCCAGCCCCAAACTAGCACCGGGCTGTGGCCTTTGATGGCCTGCGGACCCAGGTCGGTGAAGATGTGCGGCTGGGCCAGCTCGTCCACCACGGCCTGGGAGCAGACCACCGGGTGTCCCAGCTCCTTGGTCAGGCCCTCGATGCGCGAAGCCACGTTGACTGCGTCGCCAATAGCCGAGTAGTCGTGCCGCGCCTGCGAGCCCAGGTGGCCGACGATGGCCTCGCCGACGTGCAGGCCTATGCCGATGGCAATGGGAGCGCGGCCCTCAGACTGCAGCTCGGCGTTCAGGCCCTGCAGCGCCTCCAGCATGGTGCGGGCGGCGGCGAAGGCGGGTACGCTGGGTTTGTCCATGCCTTGCGGCGCGCCAAAGATGGCCATGATGCCGTCACCCATGAAGCAGCTGATGGTGCCGCCCTGGTCATGGATGGCCTGGTTGACCTGCTCGAAATAGCGGTTCAGCAAGGCGATGACGGCCTGCGGCGCCAGGGTTTCGCTGAGCGTGGTGAAGCCGCGGATATCGGCAAACAGCATGCACACATGGCGCAGCTCGCCGCCCAGGCCGGCGTTGAGGCGGCGGGCCAGTATTTCCTGCATCACCGGCGGGCTGACGTAGCCCGCAAAGGCGGCGCGCAGGCGGCGCCGCTCGTCCATTTCCAGCAGTGCCGTCAGCAGCCAGCGCCCGGCCAATGCCAGTACGCCGACCAGCAGCGGCACCCCCACCGGCAGGTACAGGCCCTGGTGCAGCAGCAGACTGGTGGCGCCCAGCAGACCCACAGCAAAAACCACGGCCAGCGCAAGCGCTACCTGCAGGCGTAGCTGTAAAAACCATAGCAAACTACACAACAGCGCCAGGGCTGCCACCCACGTCCCGCCCACCGGCACCACCAAACCGCCATTCAGCAGCGAACGCAGGATTTGCGCATGCACCAGCACGCCGGGCACGTTGCGGCTGTTATCCACCTCCCAGCCAGCCAGGTTCACCGGCTGGACCTGCCGGTCCTCAAAAGGCAGCACGCTGCCCAGCAGCACCGGCTTGCCGGCAAAGGCCTGGGCCAGCTGAGCCACATCGCCGGCCTCCACCCACTGGTTCACCTGCTGCAGCGGGATGTAGCGTGGGTAGTCGCCCAGGGCGTAGTTGACCAGGCCGGGCTGCGGGAAGGCGCGCGGGTTGAGCTTGCGCAGCATCTGGCCGGCCAGCGAAGGAATGGGCTGGCCGTCCGCGCCCAGGTCTTCGTTGAAGCGACGCACCACGTGGTCGGCATCCGGCGCCAGCAGCAACGAGCCGGTGCCGCCAGCGCCAGCCAGGGTGACGAAAGGCGCATGGATGGGCAGTGGCTGACCGGCCTCGTCGGCCGAGGCGCCCAGCACCACCGGCACCACCGGGCGCGCCGCCACCAGGCCGCCCAGCAGCTGGGCGTCGCTACCGGGCAGCACGCTGTCAAACGAGCGGCTGGGCAGCACCACGTCCAGCCCCACCACCGAGGCCTTGGCCAGCGCCATGCCACGCAGAAACGTACCGATATGGCCGTGCCACAGGGCAAAGGGTTCGGCGAACTGCTGCAGGCTGGCTTCATCGATGCCGACGATGACCACGTCCTTGCGCACCGGCTGGTGTGCGTAATGCAGCTGCAGCCGCTGCTGCACATCCAGCAGGCCCAGCTCCAGCGGGCGGACCAGCGGCGTGCCCAGCAACAGGGCCACCAGCGCCAGTACCAGGGCGTAACCAGCCCAGACGGTGCGCATGGGAATGGTTGGCGGGTTGGCCGGCACTTATTTGTTGGCCAGGCTGCGCAGCTCGGGCAGGTCGGGCCGCTCATCGGCCAGCTGCTGCCAGAGCTTGCGGGAGTCGCTCAGAAACCGGCCCTGCTCCAGCAGCGATGCATAGATCAGCCGGTCGGAAAACGGTGCCTGCGGGCCGGGCCGCAAGGCCTCCATGCGCTCACGCTCCTGCGGACTGCTGAGCGAAAAATACGAAGAGCGAACCAGGCTGTTGGCACCCGGCACCTCCAGCGTCAAGCTCCACACATAGTTCACACCGGCCTGCAACTGCACGCTGTCGTCCAGCACCAGCTGGCTGCCCGACACAGTGGTAGACAGCAGCTGCTTGTCGCTGCCCTCGTCGCGCAGTTCAAACTGCACGCGGGCATTACCGGGAGGCAGGGTCCAGGCGAATGTGGGGCGGACGCCGAGCACCTTGCCGGTGGGCTCCAGCAGTTTGAAGCGGTCCAGGCCCGGCCCGCGCATCACCATGCCGCCCAGCACCACGCGGCCATTGGTGGTCTGCAGCCGCGCGGTTTCGGCGGCCACCACTGACGAACGCAGAATGGCGCTGGCCCCGGCAACAGACTGCGGCCCGGTCGCTCCCAAGGTAATGCGCGCCGGCCCGCGCAGCTGGAATTCGGTGCCCGACTGCAGGTAGACAAAGCTCAGTGTGGCGCCCTTGTCCAGCTGGATGTCGGCACCCGTGGCCAGCTCGGACAGCAGTGCCACCGGCTTGCCGCCGGAGGCGAACGCCACTGCGCCTTTGACATCGGTCACCACTGCTACCGCCTGTGCCTGGGCGCCCGCAGCCCACAGGCTGAGCGCCAGCAGCAGAAGCCAGGCGGTCCATCGGGCCGGTACGAAAGCGTGTGTGGGGGACATGGGATTCCTCGTGAAGGGGGTCAACGCACCGGGTCGCCAAACAGCGCGTACGGCGCCCAGTAAAACGGGTGGCTCCAGCGGCCTCCGCCCAGTGTGCCGTCCAGCATGGCCAGCTGGGCCTGGCGCAGGCTTTCGCCGCGCGAAACCGCCCCCTTGGCCTGGACTGCAAAAGTGGCGCTGGTCAGGGCCGTGGCCGACTCCGATTCCACCGCCCAATGGGTTGCCAGCACCGAGCGCGCACCAGCAAAAAAGAAGCCACGCACCAGGCCGGACATCGCCGCCCCGCCCTGCTCGCCCGCCGCCGTGTTGCAGGCCGATAGCAGCACCCATTGCGCATTCAGGCGCAGGCCCAGCACGTCGTCCAGCTCCAGCAGCGGCGACTCGCGTTCATCACTGGTGGCAGCCATGGCCAGCGAGGGTTTGGAGATACCGGGCAGCTCACCGGGCAGCAGGCCGTGGGTGGCGAAGGCGACCACGCGGCGGTCCAGCAGATTCGCGTCCAGCACGGCGCGGCGCGTGGCCTGGGCGCCCAGCAGCAGGTCGGTCTTGGCATTCGCGCCGAGTGCGCCGGCCAGGGCCAGCAGCTCAGTGCGGGTATCGGGCAGAGCCGGCATGTCGGCGTAGCGAAAGCCCCATTCGGCGTCGTAACGCGCGGCATCCGGCTGCAGCTGGGTGCTCACGCGCACGGCTTTGCCGGCCTGGGCATTGAACAGTGGGTCGCCAAACCCCATCAAGGCCTTGGCCGCCACCGCAGGCTGGGCTACCCGGCGCAGCGCCAGCAAGGCCGAGGACGAAGGCAGCTGAGTCACCGCCATCTGCCGCACCAGCCAGGCCGGCGCCTGGTCGGGCTGCGGCGGCTGTGTGACCAGGGCCGCCAGCGGCAGGCTGGCCAGGGGCCCATCGGTGGCGATGAGCAGCGAGCGCACATCGCGCAGGCTGGGTTCTATGGGGCCTAGCAGGTCTTTGTACAGCGCGTACAGCGGGGCGCTGGGCACGACCGGCTCGCGCCCTGCGGGGGCGCTGCCCAGGTCCAGCTGGCCACGCAGCTGGGCCACGCGCCGGGCCAGATCGGCACGCGACACGGCCACGGCGCTGAAGGCCTTGCGGCCATCCGCACCCAGCAGCCAGACCAGGGTGGCGCTGTCGGTGGGGTAGAGCACCAGCAGGGCCTCGCCAGGGGTTAGCAACTGGCGCAGCTGGTCCGGCCGGGGCGTGCTGGGCGTGACCAGGTCGGCATAGGCGGGGAACTGCTTGGCGATCCGCTCGCGCTGGGTGGTCAGCGCGGTGCGCGCAGTGCTGACACCGGTTTGCTGGGTTTTGATGCTATCGCGCACGGCCTGCTGGCGCTCGGCAAAGGCTTTGCGGTCGGCCTCTGGCAGGGCCTTGAATTCGGCCGTCTGGGCCTGGCGGCGCAGGCTGTCTTCCTCGCCCAGGCTGGTGTTGAGCGTGGCGACCAAAGCGGACACGGCCTGGCGCTGGGTCTGCTCCTGGTCCAGCAGGGCACGCAGGGCCGGTGTGCTGGCCAGCACGCGGGCCGTGCTGTCGGTGATGGCACGCTGGGTCACGCCCAGGCTGCTGCGGTCGGCCAGCTGCAGGGCGCGGTCGCTCATGGCCGGGTCCACCGCCTCACCTTTCAGCGCCTTGTCGGCCACGAAGCGCATGAACTCGTCGAAGGTAATGCCCAGCACATAGCCGCGCACACCGCGCAGGTCCAGGTCCAGCCAGCCGCCGGGGTTGTCCAGCGTGGCGGCGAACAGGGCTTCGTAGTCCACCATGGCCAGGCGCAGGTCGCCGCGCAGCAGGCGCACCAGGCCGCGCATGCCGGCCGCCTCCTGGGTTTGCGGGTGGTTGGCGCCGTACAGGCGGTTGCGGTAGCGCAGCGAGCGCTCAGTCAGCTCCAGCGCCTCTTCCATGCGCCCGTTCTTGACCGCCAGCAGGGCCAGCAGCCGCCAGTCGGATGCGCGGGTGCGGGCCAGAGTGTCGGGCGGCATGCTGGCCAGAAAGCCCCGGTAAGACGCATCGGCCTCGGGCCAGCGCTTCAGGCCGATCAGCGCGCGCACGATCTCCTGGCGTGCCAGCCAGCCGGTATGGCTGGCGGCGCTGACACCGGCGCGCTGCAGCATTTCGTCGGACAGCTGGGCTGCGGCCAGCGCCGGGGCGAATTGCTGGGTGGCGTTCAGGCTGGTGGCCAAGCGGTAGTTCCAGCGCGCGCCCAGGCCGTCGCTGATCTGGCCGGAGCGCCACAGCGCCAGGTTGGCCTGGGCCACATGGATGGCTTCCTGCGGCCGGCCATCGCGCACCAGGGCGTAGGTCAGCATGCCCATGGAGCCGTCAAGACGGCCATAGGCATCCAGCACATCCGGGTCGCGCGGCCCGGTGCTGTGGCTGCGCGCGGCCTGCACGGCACTGCGACTCAGGCCTATCGATTCGCGCAGCGTAGCCACCATGGCCTTGCCATTACCTTGCCAGCGCTCGATTTCGGCACGCACCTGCAGCCGATTGACGGGCAGACCGGCGGGCGCCACGCCCTGGCGCAGGGCCTGCGCCGCCAGGTCGTCGGCACGCGACCACAGCCGGGCCAGAATGGCGCGGTCATTACCCTGGGCGGCGAAATAGGTCTGGCGCAACGCAGCCAAGGCACGCTGGCCCAGCGGCAGGCTGGAATCCGTGACGAAAGCTTCGCTGACCTCCAATGCCTTGCCCGAACTGCCCCAGGTGAATTCAGCATCCAGGTAGGTGGTGATCCAGCTCTCCCCGCCGGGCCGGCCGCGCCCGGCGTCCACCAATTGGCGGGCAGTGGCGATCAGGCGGGCGCGCTCTTCCAGCAACAAGGCCGCACGGTACTGGCGTTGCAGCGCGGCGTAGCGGGCATCCGGGGTATCGGGCAGAGGCTGGGCCAGCAGGCGGGTGGCTTCGTCGCGGGTCAGGTTGCTGCCGCTGACGTCGCCTTCGTCCAGGCTGGACATGTTGCCCGCGTCGTCGGCATCACTTTGTGCGTGGGCCGCCAGCGGCAGGGCTAGGCACAGCGCCAACAGGCAAATGGCGAGCCCATAGTGGCCCCGGTGGTGTCGCTCGGACAGTGCATGCACAAACAGCCTCCCAGGCAACCCAAGTCGGCAAATCTTAGTTCTGGCCGGCGACGGGTGTCAATCGGGGAACGACCTCACATGCTATCTATTCAATAGCTTCCAGCGCAGATACCAGCTGCGCCAGCGGCATATTTGGCTTGAACTTCAATGCGCAAACATCGCGGCCTTACGCGCGCTGGCCGTGCGGTGCGCATACTTGCGGTCCTGCGCGCGGGCCAGGAAGCTCATGCCGAAAGCCACCAACGCCAAGGCCGCGCCCACCCAGGGCAGTTTGGGCATGGGACACGCCGGACTGCAGGGCCGTGGCCTGGGCGCGCTGGTCACGCGACACCAGGTCCGCCGCCACCTCGGGCAGCAAACCCATGATGGCAAATTCGGTGGAGCCTGTACCGAAGGCGCCCGCAGTCAATGCCATCAAGAGAAGCCGCTTGCGCAGTCTGCTCGCTCAGGCGGCCTTGCGGCGGCGCACCGCCACCATCGCGGCCAGGCCCAGGCCCAACAGTGCCACCGAGCCCGGCTCGGGCACATGGTTGGTGGTTACGCTGTTGGCATTGGTGGTGAATCGATAGGTACCGGCCGCGCCATTCAGCGAGGACAGCGCCAGCGAGTAGCGGCCAGCGCCGAGCACCAGGTTGAAGTCGGGATCACCGTATGGGCCGCCCAGGCTGTTGCCGTGGGAGTCGTCGAAGTAGTTGATCCAGGTCAGCGCGGAGTTGTACTGCGCGGCCTGGCTGTAGGAGTAAAAAGCGTTGGCACCTGCCGCGGCGTAGTCAAAACCACTGGTGTCTCCGCGGTACAGGCCGGCAATCAGATCAGGAGCCGCCACCGTACGGTTGAAATTGAAGACCGTGGCTGACGTGCCGTTGGAGTCAAACACAAACCAGTCGACATTGCCGTCCACCGACGAAGCGCCGGTAAGCGAATAACCGGTGTTCATGCCGCTGTGGAACGACTCGGAGGTGACCGGCATGGCCTGGGCGACACCCGAAAGAGCCAAACCAACCAGAGCCAGTGCAGATGCAAATTTCATACGTTTCCTGAATTAATACAGGCGCCAGATGCCTGCTATTGGTAACAGTAACGTAAAGACGAAATGCCGAACTGGCACTAAGTCATTGAAATCTAATGAAATTTTTATTTCATCGCACCCAGTGTGTAAAAGTTGTTAATAGTTACATCTATTTGAGCAACCGGGCACAAGCCCCCATCACGTCGCAGCGCCACAGCTGTGGCAGAACTTGGCAAACGCACTCTTACGGGTGTTGCAGGGTTTGCAGTGGTCGAACAGGCCGATGCCGCAGTGCGGGCAGAAGTCGATACCGGCGTCCTTCAGATCCACCGTGCGCTCGCAGCCCGGGCACACGCTCTTGGCCAGGCGGGCCAGGGCCACGTCGTAGCTGAGTTCCTCGCGCCGCTGGGCATCCGGCAAGGCCTCGGCCAGCTTCTGCTTTTCCAGATAGCGGTTCAAGCCCACGATGGCCTGGCGGCCCACCAGCACGGTCAGCACGATGCCGACCACGTAGCGCACGTAGCCGCCGTAGCTGGGCAGGTAGGGCACCAGCTCGATGAAGAAAGCGAACAGCGCAAAGTAGATGAAGCCCCAGACGAACGGCCAGTAGGTGCTCTTGCGCTTCTTGGCAAACAGCCAGCCCGCCACCACCAGCAGGGGCAAGGTCAGCGCCAACCGGTAGCCGAACACGCGCAACTCCTGCTTGCGCTGCTCGGCGTACAGCGCCTCTTGCGCGGTCTGCTCCAAAGTGGACAGCTTCTTTTGCGCGGCCTGCACCGACTGGCGGGCGTCCAAGGCACGTTGCTCCAGCTGTTCGATCTGGCTCTGGGCGTTGCGCTCTGCGGCCTTGAGCTTGTCCAGCGCCTTGGTGCGCGACAGCAGCTCGGGGTCCTGGTCGGCGCTGCCGGTGGCGTGGCGGGTGGCCAGCCAGTTGTCAAAGGTTTCACGCGCCGCAGCGGCATCGGTCTGCGCCACCTGCAGCTTGAGCTGGGCCTGCTCCAGCGCAGTGTCGGCCTCGTGTTCGGCCTGCTCGCCGGTCTTCACGGCGGCACGCGCCTGGGCGGCGGCGGGCTTGTCTATGAAGTCCTCCTGGCTGAACTGGTGCTCCACCTGCGGCAGGTCGCCGACGATACTGCCCCCCAGGCCGATCAGGAAACCACCAAACACAAACGCCACCAGCCACAGGCCACGGCGGAACCACTTTTCAGACAAACGCAGTGCTTTGCTCATCGCAACTCCTTCACAGGGACAAACGGACCGGCGCCTTGCCCAGTTGGGCCCGCTGCAACCAGGCAAACACCGAGTCTACGGTGACTGTCTCGATGCGGTCGCTGAAACGCTTGGCATTCGGGTGGTCGTCAAAGGCCACGTTCGCCTGGGTCGCACGCGCGCCCAGGCGCGTCAACGGACCAATGTGCAGCGCTGTGGGCTCGTAGCCCTGGCGCTGCAGCCAGGCCTGGGCGCGCAGCCGGCTGTCGGCGCCGGGCTCCATGGCCGAGGCCAGGGTTTCCAACGCCCATTGGTTGGACTGCTGGTAGCGCGTGCCCCAGGCGTAGCTGACCAAGCTGTAGGGCTTGGTGTGCATACGGGTGGCGCGGGCCGGGTCCTGCAGCAGGGCCAGCAGGCGGTCCTGCACCTCGGGCGTGGGCACGACCCAGGTGGCCTCGTAGCGCCACAGGTCGTCCATGAAGAACTCGCCCAGGCCCTGGCGGTAGATGGCAGCATCTGGTGTGCCGCACTGGTTGAGCTTGTGCAGCACGCGCCACACGTGGCCGCCCTGCCCGTCAGGCTGCTGGTAGGCGAAGCCGAGATGGGAATAGCGCAGGCCGTACGCACTGAGGTCTTGCCCGGCGCGGGCCAGGACCACCACGCGCGCGCCGCTGGCATCCAGTGCCGCGAAGGTGCGCTCGGCCAGGGTCAGGCCGCGCTCCACCGTGGCGGCTTTGGGCGGCTGTTCGGCGTCGCAATTGCGCCCCGCCAGTGCGGGCTGGGCCAGCCACAGGCCGGCGCAGAGCCAGAGAATGGAGAAGAAACGGATCCGCATAGCCGACTAGCCCGTGACTTTTTCGTTGTACAGCAGGGCCCGGCCCAGAGCGTTGGGGATGAAGGCAATCGCCTCGCCCGCCGCCGACAGCACCACGCCAGCCCCGATGACGCTGACCGTCACCACGCTGCCCACCGCCAGCGCCGTGCCTGACACGGCCCGGGCGCCGATCTCCACGCTGGCCTGGGCGCCGTCCGAGGCACGCTCCAGCAGGTACACCGTGCCACGGGCGGTGGACTGCACCGTCTTCACCACCAGCACCGCGCCCGCCGTCAGCAGCACCACCGGCAGAGCCACGACCGTGCTGGCCGCCGCCGTCGAGCCCACCACGACCGAGGCGATGGGCAGGGCCGACATAGCGCTCAGCGCAGAGGCCTCGCTTTGGGCCTGAGCATCAAATGGGGCTGTAGCGCAGAAGATACCTGCGCAAGCAGCTATCAAAATACTAGCAATTGGGTTTCGCATAAGGGTCTCCAGAAGTTATTCAGCGTCGGCGCGGTGCAGGCGGTTGCGCAGCTGGGCATCGGCCACATCGGCCTCATGCCGGTCACGCAAAGTCTTGGCGAGGGTGAAGCTGCCGGTGATCAGATAGAGCCAGCTCACACCCAGAAAGGCCTTGTACGTGTCATTGACCTCCATACGCACCAGGCCCCAGCCGGTCAGACCCATGGCCAGAAAGAAGCCGCCCCAGACCACCAGCTTGAACATGGGCGTGTCGGCATTGCGCTGGTCGCCCTGGGTTTTCTCGTTGTCGCGCACAAACTTGGACAGCACGAACGCCGCCGTCAAACAAAAGAAGTAGCCCATCACCATAAAGGCGCGGTCCAGGTCCTTGCCGGGCAGATAGGCCAGGCCCACGGCGCAGACAAAGACCGCCAGGGCAAACGAGACCCAGACCTGCAAGGACCAGGCTTTGGAGTCGCGGTGGATCAGAACTTGTTTGGTGATTTGCATGCTGCCCTCTGGGAAGTGGTTGAAGATGGCCGCGATTATCAAAAGCCACCCGGCCCGGCCAGCCATATTTCAGGACCAGTGGCGATTAATCAGCTGCAAGGCATGAAAAAACGATACTTTCAGCCCACTGCCGGCTGCATGCACAATCGCCAGGATGAAACCACCACCCAGACTGCAAGCCTTGGTCGAAGAAGGCCTGATCGACACCGTGGTGCGCCAGCTGATGAGCGGCAAGGAAGCCATGGTCTACGTGGTGCGCAGCGGTGACCACACCCTGTGCGCCAAGATCTACAAGGAAGCGACGAACCGCAGCTTCCGCCAGGCGGTGGACTACACCGAGAACCGCAAGGTCAAGAACAGCCGCCAGGCCCGCGCCATGGCCAAGGGCAGCAAGTTCGGCCGCCAGGCGCAAGAGGCGGCCTGGCAGAGCGCCGAGGTCGATGCGCTGTACAAGATGGCCGATGCCGGCGTGCGCGTGCCCAAGCCCTACAACTTCTTTGAAGGCGTGCTGCTGATGGAGCTGGTGACCGATGCCGCCGGCGACGCCGCCCCGCGCCTGAACGACCTGGTGTTCAGCCCCGAAGACGCGCGCCGCCACCATGCCACGCTGCTGGCCGAGGTGGTGCGCATGCTCTGCGCAGGCACGGTGCACGGTGATTTGTCGGAGTTCAACATCCTGCTGGGCAATGTGAACGGGGTGGACGGCCCCGTCATCATCGACCTGCCCCAGGCGGTGGACGCCGCCGGCAACAACCACGCCCAGCGCATGCTGCTGCGCGACGTGGCCAATCTGCGCGACTTCTTCGGCCAGTTCGCCCCCGAGCTGCGGCACACCGCCTATGGCCCCGAGATGTGGGAGCTGTACCAGCGCGGCCTGCTGAGCACCGAGGTGACACTCACCGGCCAGCACGCCAGCAAGGCCGGCGCGGTGGACATGGGCAGCGTGCTGCGCGAGATCGACGACGCCCGTGCCGAAGACGCGGCCCGGCGGCTACGCATGCAGCAACGTACCCAGGGTCAATAGGGGGCTGGACAACGGCCTGGGCACGCTAATATCTACCAGGCCCACACACTACATCAGTTACAGCCCATCCTAGAAAGTCCTTATGCGTTCACGGGCATCTGGCAAGGGGGTTTCTTTATCGACCAGAATCCGGTTACTGGTCATGGTCACAGTCCTGCCCGCTGTTTTGCTGGCGGTCTACCAGGCGCAGGCCACCCGCACGGCGGCCATCGACGCCACCCGGGAGCTGGCCGCATTGACGGTGTACTCCATCGCCAACAGCCAGCAAAAGCTGCTGGACGACACCCGCCAGTTCCTGCAGAACCTGGCCTATCTCCCCGTGGCCCAGCAACTGGATGCACCGGCATGCTCGCAGTACCTGGCCGAACTATTGGCGCTCAGCACAAGCTACGTGAATCTCGGCATGCCCCGGGTCGATGGTGCGCTGCTGTGCAATGCCAAGCCTTTGAGCGCCCCCGTGAACGTGGCGGACCGGCCTTACTTCCAACGCGCCATCAAACAGCGAGAGTTTGCGATGGGGGCCTTCCAGATGGACCGCGCGGCAGAGGTCTCCAGCGTGAACTTTGCGTTTCCCATCGTCCGGTCGGGCAGCCAGGAGGTACTGGGTGCCGCCGTCGCGGTGGTTTCGCTGGACTGGTGGGGCCGCCGCCTGGCCGATCTGGACCTGCCGGAGGGCGCCGTGGCCCGCATGACGAATCCGCGGGGCGTCGTCATCGTCCGCTACCCACCGGCTCCTGATGAACTGGGTACGCGCTTGAGTGACGTGGACTCTTCCTCTTCACTCGTCCTGACCGAACCCGGCGTGCTGCAACGCCAGAATGGCCAGGGCGTGCGCGAACTGGTGGTGTTTCGCTCGCTGCTCGAATCCGGCGGCGACATCGTCGCCACCATCAGCCTAACCATACCGGTAGAAAAACTCTACGCGGTTGCCAACCGCCGTATGTGGACCGACATCGGCTTTCTGCTGGCCGGCTTGCTATTGTCTTTTGCGCTGGCCCATGAGGGCATACGCCGCGCTGTGGTGCGACCCGTGCGCCGGCTGCTGGATGCCACCGACCAGTTGGCGCAGGGCCAGTTTGTGTCCAGCATGCCAGCCACCGGCATCCCGGAATTGGCCGAGCTGGCACAGCGCTTCAACCATATGGCCTTGCGGCGCCAAAGCATGGAAGCCCAGCTGCGCCAAAGCGAGGAGGACCTGGCCATCACCTTGCACTCGATTGGCGACGCCGTGATTTCCACCGACACCGAAGGGCATATCAGCCGCATGAACGCGGTGGCCGAGCGGCTCACCGGCTGGCCTTTTGCCGAAGCCCAAGGTCTGCCCATGGCGCGGGTCTTGCGCCTGGTCAACACCGACACCCGCGCACCGGTGATGGACCAGGTACAGCACGCCATCGCACGCGGCAACGTGGTGGGCCTGAGCGAGAACACGACCCTGCTGGCCCGCGACGGCAGCGAATACCAGATCGCCGACAGCGCCGCCCCCATACGCGACACCAGCGGTACCGTGGTGGGCGTGGTGATGGTGTTCAGCAATGTGTCAGAGGCTTACCGCACACGCCGCATCCTGCAGGACAACGAGGCCCGCTTCCGCACGCTCACCGCGCTCTCGTCCGACTGGTACTGGGAGCAGGACGCGCAGTTCCGCTTCGTCACACTGGACGGCAGCCTGGAGCAGAAATCCGATGCTCGTTACCCCACCCCCTTGGGTGCAACCCGCTGGGATTTGCCCTGCCTGAACATCAGCGAAGCACAGTGGGAACAGCACCGCGCGGTACTGCAACAGCATCTGGAGTTTCGCGACTTCGAGATCCAGCGCAGCAAACCGGATGGCAGCACCTACTGGATATCCGTCAGCGGCACGCCCGTCTTCGATGGCAAGGGAAGCTTCTGCGGCTACCGGGGCGTGGGCAAGGACATCACCAAACGCAAACACGCGGAAGACGAGCTGCGCATTGCCGCCATCGCCTTCGAATCCCAGGAAGGTGTGCTGGTCTCCGACTGCGACAACACGATTCTGCGCACCAACCGGGCATTCAGCAAGATCACTGGCTACAGCGCGGAAGAGGCCCTGGGCAAGACCCTGCGCCTGCTGGACTCTGGACGCCATGACGCTGCATTTTTTGCCGATATGGCCCGTATCCTGAAAACCGCCCACGAATGGAAGGGCGAGATCTGGAACCGCTGCAAAAACGGTGATGTCTGCCTGTACTACATGACGGTTACCGCGGTGGCCGACGCCAACGGCCAGCCCAGCCACTATGTGTCCACGCTCGTGGACATCACGCAAAAGGCTGCTGCCGCCAAGGAGATCGAGCACCTGGCGTTTTACGACGCACTGACCCAGCTACCCAACCGCCGGCTGATGATGGACCGCATGCAGCAGGCCTTTGCCTCCAGCGCACGCACCGGCCGCCAGGGCGCCCTGCTGTGTCTGGACCTGGACCATTTCAAGAACCTGAACGACACCCTGGGGCACGATATGGGCGACGTGCTGCTGCAGCAGGTGGCGCAGAGGCTGAAGGCCTGTGTGCGCGAGGGCGACACCGTGGCCCGGTTTGGCGGCGACGAATTTCTGGTGCTACTGGAAGACCTGAACCTGCATGCCAGCGACGCCGCGAAACAGACCCAGAGCGTGGGCGAGAAAATCATCTCCACATTGAACCAGCCCTATCTGCTGGCCTCCCACACCGTGCACAGCACGCCCAGCATCGGCGCCGTCCTGTTCAGCGGCCAGACGCAGTCGCTGGACGAACTGGTCAAGTACGCCGATCTGGCCATGTACGCCGCCAAGTCCGCTGGTCGCAACACCATCCGCTTCTTCGACCCCATGATGCAGGCCGCCGTCAGCGCACGCACCGCACTGGAAAACGATTTGCACAGCGCCCTGGCCGAGCAGCAGTTCCAGCTGTACTACCAGATACAGGTGCAGCACGGGCAGCAGATCGTCGGCGCCGAGGCGCTGATACGCTGGCACCATCCCACGCGCGGGCTGGTGCCGCCCGCCCAATTCATCGCATTGGCAGAAGAAACAGGCTTGATACTGCCCGTCGGCCTGTGGGTGCTGCAAACCGCCTGCGAACAGCTTTACCGCTGGCAGAGCGACCCGCGCACGGCCGACCTGCAGCTCGCGGTCAACGTCAGTGCACGCCAGTTCCGGCAGTCCAACTTCATGGAGCAGATCTGCGCGGTGCTACAGCAAACAGGCGCCCGACCCGATCGACTCAAGCTGGAGCTGACCGAAAGCCTGGCGTTGGACAACGTGGAGGACACCATCGCCAAGATGACCGCGTTGCGCAACCTGGGCCTGCACTTCTCCATGGACGACTTCGGCACCGGCCAGTCGTCGCTGTCCTACCTGACGCGCCTGCCCCTGGACCAGTTGAAGATCGACCAGAGCTTTGTGCGCAATATCGGCATCCAGCAAACCGATGCCCTGATCGTGCAGACCATCATCGGCATGGCGCACAGCCTGGGCATCAACGTGATTGCCGAAGGCGTGGAAACCGAAAAGCAACATGCCTTTTTACAGCAGCATGGTTGCACCCTGTGCCAGGGCTATCTGTTCAGCCGACCGGTTCCGCTGGAAGAATTCGAGCAGCTGTTGCGCCGCAATACAAAAAATTCAACACCGGTGTAATTGCATCGCCTGCTGCAGCACGCATCTGCCCACCGCAAGCCCACGCCAGCCTCCTACGGAGACAACCGTTGAAGCTCGCAACTTATGGCATATGCATAACCCATACATCTCCTAAAATTCTGCGATTTCAATCGAATGGCGCCATGGCATCCACACCACGCTTTTATGTCTTCTTCCTCGTTCTACTTCTGGCCGGATGCGCTACTGGCATAAAAACGAACCAAGCCACCGGTACCCACTCCTTCGGATTCCAAGACCTTGCACTCAACCCAGCCAACGGCGGAATAGCGGTGGGGGTAGATGCTCTACGGCCTGGCGACATCATTCTCACGGCGGATAACGGACTGAACTCCTCGGGCATCCGTCTATTTACGCTGTCACCCGTCAGCCATGCGGGGATGTACGTCGGCGATCAACAAATTGCGGAGGCCGTGGGCGAAGGCATACGCCGACGAACAATCGCTGAACTGCTGGCACAAGAAGCCACCGTCGTGGCCTTTCGGCATCCTGGAATCACACCGGAAAACGTTGCCAGAATGGGAAACTTCGTAGACCAGCACGTGGGTCAAAAATACAACTATATGGGGGTCATGCTCCAAGCTCCTTTTACGTTGGAGCGGCGTTTTTGCGAACTGCCCCTGGTGCCATCCACCATACGGGACTTCTGCATCCGCGGCGTGGCTGCCGTACAACTTGGACTAGGGCGCAACGACCAGTTCTTCTGCTCGCAATTCGTATTGGAGGCATATCGCAGCGCCGGGCTTCCACTAACAGATGCTGATCCGCGTCTGATTAACCCCGGCGACCTGCTGCATATGCGGGAAGGGGACATCCCGTCAGTGAGAACCCACCAGACTCTGCAATACGTGGGCCATCTCAAAGCACCTCCGCTGGCCATTGCGGCAACCCAGCCAGAAAATTAAGGCCGCGACCGAAGTACTCTCGCCATTGTGGAGTTGAACAAGGTCACGTCCTCAATCTGAGGAATGTGTCCCACGCCAGGCAAGACAGTAAGCTGCGCACCGGGTACCAGAGCCTGGAGTTGTTGCGCCTGGACGAGCGGCGTGATGCTGTCCAGCTCACCCCAAACCAATGACACGGGCATTTTGAGGCGGCGAAAATTTTCCGGCTCCACGCTGGCAGGCGATTCGCAGCCCATCGCAAATTGGTAAGCCCAATCTCCCAGACCTGCGCTGAAATCCTGGTTCTTGAAAGGCTGCTGGTAAATCGCCGTGCGCGCCGCCGTCACTACGTCTTTGCGTGCCACAAACCGGCGCAGCAAGAACTGGCTGAAAGCCGGCTCCGTCGCCACCGCCGCCACGATGCCAGTACGCAACATACGCCAGGAAAGTACCGCCTGCAACCACTCCGACGGGACACAGGCAGCTTGCGGCACGGCATGCAGACCAATGGCTGCATCCAGTAGTACCAGATGTCCGATACGACTGCCATCCAGCATCGCAGCTTCTACGGCCGGCCCGCCGCCAAATGAATGCCCCAACAAGGTTACAGGTTGCCGCCCCATTTGCTCGAGCACCGCCAGAATCCGCTTCGCCTGGGTATGGCGGCTGTAGTCCCCATTGGCTGGCAGCGTAGTGAATCCAAAGGGCGGCAGATCCAGCGCAACGACGTGGTAGCCCGCTGCCGCCAGGGCATCGGCGTTGCCCACCCAGGTGCCACTCCAGGCACCGGTTCCATGAACCAAAAGCAGAGGCTTGGCATTCTTAGCGCCCCATTCGCGCAGATGCACGTCCACATCTACGGCATGTACCCAGCGGTCACCAGTGGGGCCGCCTGTACCGCGCGGCAGCGTCTCCGTTGCGCTGATGCGAATTTGGGCGTAGACCAGCCAGCAGCCAACGACCAGCAACAACAAGACCCCGACGTAGCCCATACCTTTGGCAAAGCCAATGAGCAGACGAACCAATAAAGACCGTTCAGTAGTCAAAAATATGCTCCACCTGCACGCCCGCTGCAGCCCACTCACGCAGCGCGGCACCGAGTTGCGGCACGCTGGCGGTCGCCACAATGCGCTTACGCCCGGGCTGGGTGAGTATGGGTTGCTCAAAAAGCAACTTATCGACTCCCTGCACAGGCCGCCAATCCGCAGCCCCCACCAGACTCACCAAAATGATGGACCGGTTACCCGCAATTTCGCGGAAATCGACACCCTGGGCTGCCAGCGCCTGGGCGTAAACCATAAACGCCTCATAGCGTGGGACGGTGGCCAATGCCGCACCATCGGGCAGCACCTTGAGTATCTTCAGGTCTGGCAGCACCGGATTGGATGCGGGTACAGGCTGGGTCACGATGGCCGTGACCAACAACGGTGTGTCGTAAATCGACTTGGTCGCCAGCTTGATGAGCTGCCCGTAAATCGCCTTGATGCCGTATTCGGTTGTCAACGCAAAGCGGCGCTCCCATTTACGCAGCATGTCCGGCCCCGTCCAGGGCACTACCGTCCACAAAGTCTTGAGCTGGCCCCAAAAATCGTACTCATACCAGGGTAAAACTCGGATGAAGTCCACATAGTCCTGGGCCACCCGCGCAGCGTGTTGGTCTTCTGGAGTACGCGTACCCGTGGTCGCTTGGCTCAAACGCCCAATCAGGCTTTCATAGACGGCTCGCAAGCTGTACTCGACCGACGTGCTGACGCCAATCACCATCACCATGAGATGGTAGCCAGGGTTCAAGGCATACCCTTGCGCCCGACTCTCATCAAACACCGCCTTGTAACCCTGCCAAAACTGAACCACGTGGCCTAAAAAAGGAAACTGGTCCGGGGGCGACTGCTTGGCAAAGCTTGCATATTCGGCAGGACTGAACACTAAAAACCACTCTGGATACGTCAACAGAGTCTGCTCGACGCCGCGCACATGTTCGATCGGCGTCACCGCCCCGTCTGCAGGACGGGCATCCGGCACAGCACCACCGGCAACAGCAGCGAGGCCCAAGGCCAATGTCGCACAAATAACCCGCATGGATTTCACGCCAACTCCTTGCGAAAAGCCAGCAGTACGTTATCGGACGGATCGCGCGCCTGCAACAGATGAGGCCCCACATCCTGCAAGCCATGCTGGCCCAGGTACGCAACCCAGTCTGCGATCGGCCGGAAGTAGCGCAGCTCTGCCTTGTTCTGTGCCCAGGGCACACCCAGCCCCGCATTGAACACGGTGTGGGCAAGCGAGACAAAGGCATTCATCGCATCAGACTTCACGTCATGGTCCCGCAAAATAAAGGTGGCACCTGGCTTCAGCACACGCACGATAGACGCCACAAAGGCCGGCAATTTGTCCAAAGGGCAATGGTGCAGGCCTATGTAGCAGGTCACCAAATCAAACGTATTGTCTGGCAGCTGTGCAGACAGCGGAGCATAGTCGGCCAAAGGTACAAAGCTGCCGATTTTGCGCAGACCACCGCGCTCCACAATATCCACAGGTGACCAACCTGGCGCCAGGTCATTGACCAGCACCACCGGACCACGTACATCCAATCGTTTACGCAATGTGCTGATGTAGCGTCCGGTACTGCCAATTTCCATATAGCCCTGGATCTGCCTCTGCGTCCCCAACAACTCCAGCGTCTGGCGGGTCATTTCATCCTTCTGTTTAAACAGCGATGGCAGCGCATACGTCAGATCCGCATGGAAAGGCTTGATGTGCGGTAACTGCTGCTGCAGATCACGATAAATCGCTTCGTCCGAATCGAACTGGGCGCAGCTGCGTTTGATCAGCGTATGAAAGCGATCTTCAGGGTACAACCGGTAGATGTTCTGCAAAAATTTATAGAAAGCATCATGCGAATGCACGTCGCCAAAAACGGCTTTAAATTCTGAGGCGGGTTGGACAAATTGCATCATGGCAAAGTAGGCGCGTAATAGGTGTCCCACAGGACGTTACGGAAGCGAAAGCTGGGGTCGAGTCGGCGTTTAAGTGCAAAAAGTTCTTGCGCGCGTGGGTAGGCCGCATGGAACTGCGCGGGCGTCGCATGCGGCTGGTAGGGCAGGTAATAGCTGCCGCCGACGCTAATAGCGGCGTCAATTAGCTCACGGGTCCAAACCGCGACGCGGTTCTTGGCGTTGTCCCGAGTGCGCTGCTTGTAGTACAGCACGAAGGCAAAAGTTTCTCCACGCGCCCAGGCCATCAAGGCCCCCGGGTCCGCCTGGGCGTGTCGTACCGATACGTTCAACGCATTGACGCGAAAGCGCTGCAATATCTCTGCCATCTTGGGCACAAACACATCAAACTGCTCCACCGGCACAAAATACTCCTGCAGAACATAGGTGGTGTGCTGACGAGATGCGGGCTCCAGTTCAGCCACGTCGTAACTGGCTTCAAAATTGCGCCAATGCACCTTGCGCCGCAGATACAGCAAAGGGTCAATCAGGAATTCGCGCCGCCATTTACCTAGCGGAGTCTCCGAGACGGCCCACACGAAGTACCGTTCCACCGCGTAGCCGATGCCCCCCTGGTGCAAGCGCCGTGGCTCCGTGACCGCATCTTCAGTTTGCACCCAGGTTACCGAGCGGGCTCGTTGGTAGTTCGGCGGGTACAGATCGGCATTGTGAAAAATCGCGTCAGGCGAATGGCGCACTTTGGCTTTAAAGTGCTCCAGATAATCCTTGACCGAAAGCTTTTTTGCCACACGCTTGATCCGCACGTTGTCAGCCAGCGACAACTCAACTTCCACGATCACACCCAAACCACTGTAGCCACCAATCACCCCATAGAACAGCTCGCTGTTACCCGCTGGCGTGACCTCCACCACGGATCCATCGGCCATGACCAGCTTGAACCATCGCACGCTCAAAATCACCGGCCCTAAACCCATGTATCGCCCGTGCACATTCACACTGAGCGAGCCGCCCACCGTGAAATTGGCATAGGTCTGCATGATCTTCACCGACAGGTCGTGCGGATCGATAAAACGCTGAATGTCACACCAGCGTATCCCTGCCTGTACGCGTATGGTCTTTGCCATTGGGGCAAACAGAATCACACGGTTCATCTCACGCATGTCCAAATGCAGGCTTCCAGGGCTGGCAGTTTGGCCACCCATGCTGAAGTGGCCACCCCCCACAGACACGGGGCCGTCCGTCCGTGTCACTGCATCCACCACCTCCTCCACCGTAGTGGGTTTGCTGATCGCCCATACCGAGACCGGATTCAAACCCGTCACATCATTTACTACCAGATTCGCGTTCTGCATATTCACCGCACCACTAAAAAGTCCTGGGCATCACGCAAGTACGTATGTGCTGCAGAGCCAGCACCTTTGCGAACAAACTGCCACACCAACCACGCAGCCCCCACTACTGGCACCAAGCCAAACCACAACCAAACGGCCGAGTAACCACGGTCGTGCAATCGTTGTCCACCCGCGGCAACCAGCGCCCACAAAGCCAAAGGATTGAGCAAGTAAACCACCGAGGTACCCAGCAGCGGACGCAATACGCTGTCGGCCACCATAAAAACCAGCAGCAAAACGAGCACGCGAGCCCAAAATGCGCCACGCGCTAACAGGCCACGGCACCGGAAAAACTTTTGAAACAGCGACATATTCTTCCTCACATCAAAGCTCGCACACGCCCGTACAAGCTCTCCAGACTGACATCTGCAGCAACCATAGGCCGATCCACATTCAAACCAACACGGTTAAACATCCCGCGCCGGAACGGCCGGACCATCGCGCCGCCCGGCTCGACACGGCTGAAATACGAGCCCCACAAATTGGTCAAGGCCATGGGAATCACCGGCACCGGCGCGGCCTCCAGAATCTTCATGATGCCGCCCTTGAACTCCTGCAGCTGGCCGTCCTTGGTCAGCCCGCCTTCGGGGAAGATGCCCAGCAAATCACCATCGGCCAGCACCTTGGCGGCGGCGGCAAAGGCAGCCTCGTAAGCCTCCGGGTCTTCGGCGCGCGGCGCGATGGGGATGGCCTTGGCCAGGCGGAACAACCAGCCCAGCACCGGCACCTGGAAGATGCGGTGGTCCATCAAGAAGGTGATGGGGCGCGGGCTGGCTGCCATCAGCAGCACCGCGTCCACAAAGCTCACGTGGTTGCAGGCCAGGATGGCCGCGCCGTGCACCGGAATGTGCTCGTCGCCCTGCACCTTGAAGCGGTACACGCAGTGCGACAGCAGCCAGGCCACGAAGCGCAGCAGGTACTCGGGCACCAGCATGAAGATGTAGAAAGCCACCACCGCATTCGCCAGGCCGGTAAACAGGAATATCTGCGGAATGGTGCAGCCCGCACCCAGCAGCGCACCGGCCAGCACCGAGCTGGCGATCATGAACAGCGCGTTCAAGATGTTGTTGGCAGCGATGATGCGCGCCCGGTGCGTGGGCTGGCTGCGCAGCTGAATCAACGCGTACATAGGCACGCTGTACAGCCCGGCAAACAGGCTCAGCAGCGCCAGGTCGGCCATCACCCGCCAATGCGCCGCCTGGGCCACGAAGGCACCCAGGCCCATCACACCCGTATCGGGCAGGCCGCGCGAGGCAAAGTGCAGGTCCACCGCAAACACGCTCATGCCGATGGCACCCAGCGGCACCAGGCCGATCTCCACATGGCGGCGGCTCAGCACCTCGCACAGCAGCGAGCCGGTGCCGATGCCGATGGAGAACACCACAAGCAAAAGCGTCGCCACCTGCTCGTCGCCGTGCAGCACTTCCTTGGCAAAGCTGGGGAACTGGCTCAAGAACACCGCGCCAAAGAACCACATCCAGCTGATGCCCAGCAGCGAGCGGAACACCACCAGATTGCCGTGCGCCAGCTGCAGGTTGCGCCAGGTCTCGGTGAACGGGTTCCAGTTGATCTTCAGACCCGGGTCGGTGGCCGGCAGTTGCGGAATCGCCTGCGCCACGCAACGCCCCACCAGCGCCAGACCCACGCAGCCAATGGCCACGGCCGTGTGGCCCACCTCGGGCACAGCCACCAGCAGGCCACCCACGATATCGCCCAGCAAAATGGCCACGAAGGTGCCCATCTCCACCATGCCATTGCCGCCGGTCAGCTCGGCATCATTCAACACCTGCGGCAGATAGGCGAACTTGACCGGCCCGAACAGCGTGGAATGCAGGCCCATCAAAAACACGCAGGACAGCAGCACCGGCACCTGCACCGCCACATTGCTGGTGAAGAAGCCATAGGCCGCCAGCAGCATGATGGCGATCTCCAGGTTCTTCACCGCACGGATCATGGCCGTCTTGGGGAACTTGTCGGTCAGCTGGCCACTGGTGGCCGAGAACAGCAAAAACGGCAGGATGAACAGCGCCCCGATCACCAGCCCGGCCATGGCCGGCGGCAGCCAGCTAACGCTGAGCTGGTAGGTCACCATCACCGTGAACGAGAACTTGAACAGGTTGTCGTTCGCCGCGCCGGAAAACTGGGTCCAGAAAAACGGCGCAAAGCGGCGCTGCTTCAACAGAGCGAACTGGTTCGGATGCGCAGCGGCGGCAGGAATATCGGCTGTCTGTGTCGTCATTTTTATAAACCCAATATGGCTGTGGCGCACATTCTATGTGCGGGTAAAGCTATTAAAAATATAGCTGCGTGGAAGTGCTGAAACTGCGGCTCTGGCGGGCTCTAAGAACGTGTTTACGATCTAAACACTGTACTGGCTAGGCATGACATGCAGCGCCATTGGCCCGCGCTGCCGCGCCACGCAGGCCCACACCGGCCAGGCCACCATGGCGGCCACCACATGCTTCAGACTATGGCCAGACACCCAGCCTGCCGTCCAGGCAAACACGCTGTGGTCGCCCAACTCCAGCAGCTTGGCCAGGGCATACAGGGCGACTACGGCACCTAAAGGCAGCCCCCAGGCACCAGCGACCGGCCGGCACATCGCCAGCAGCACCATCAGCAACATGCCACCGCCTTGCAACACCGCCCAAGGCAGCAGATTGCTGGAAAACACCCACACACCAACCGCATAGGGGCCACACACCAGCACTGCGGCCATGGTCGCTACCCCCGCCCTGTCGCTGACACGGTCGGCCACCGCCAGCCCCAGCAAGCCCGCGAATGCCACCACCATGCCCAGGCGGTCGATCGCCAGCCCACTGTCCCCTGGCTGCCAGTGGTAGGCGCTGGAGCAAAACGCCGTCACGACCAAGCCCAGAAAGAACAAGGCCGACAAATCGCGTTGCACACTGCGCACCAGGCTGTAGCGCCACAGCTGCACCAGCCCCCAGGCACCGCCCACGGCAAAAGGCAGGTTGCTCAGCACATCCATCGCATGCGGCACGCCCCACCAGGCCCGCTGGTCGGCAAACGCATGGTAGTGGTCGTACTGCGCCACGGCAGGCCCGAGGCAGGCGAACAATAGGGCCGAGGCGCAGGCCCATAGCAGCCTGGTTTCAAGCGAGGACAAAGATGTTTTCACAGCGGCTTCTTTCAATCGATAAGAGGTGCGCCAGTGTCTTGTCGAGAGTCCGATTGGACATCCAATATTCGATACAGACTAGCTAATTGCACCTAAAAGTATCAATAATCAATACCCATGAGCACCACCGCCGACCTCGTCACCGCCCTGAAGAAGGAACTCAAAGCCGCGCACATGACCTATGCCGACCTGGCAGTGCAGCTGGGCGTGGCCGAGTCCAGTGTGAAGCGCATGCTGGCCAAGGGCGACATGCCGCTGTCGCGCGTGGACGCCATCTGCCGTGCGCTGAAGCTGGACTTTGCCGAGCTGGCGCGCCGCGTGGCCGATGCCCAGCCGCTGCTGGCCGGGCTGACGCAGGAGCAGGAGCGCGCCGTGGTGGCCGACAAGAAGCTGCTGCTGGTGGCGATCTGCGTGCTGAGCCAGTGGACGCTGGAGCAGATCGTGGCCAGCTACCGCCTGAGCGAGGCCGAGTGCATACGCTGCCTGGCCCAGCTGGACCGCATCGGCATCATCGAGCTGCGCCCGTTGAACCGCTACCGCCTGAAGCTGGCCAAAACCTTCCGCTGGCTGCCGCACGGGCCGGTGATGCAGTTCTTCCGCGAGGATGTGCTGCTGGACTACTACAACGGCGGCTTCGACGGCCCTGGCGAGGGCCTGCTACTGGTGCACGGCAGCGTCAGCCGCAGCCTGGCGCCGCTGTTTCTGGAGCGCCTGCAGCGCGTGGCGCAAGACTTTGCGCAGCAGCACCTGGCGGATCAAAAGCTGCCCGAAGCGGCACTGGAGGGCTACACCCTGCTGCTGGGCATGCGTCGCTGGGAGTTTGCGGCGTTTACCGCATTGCGACGCTGAAACGCCACGGCTCAACGCCCACCAACCGTTCGCCCTGAGCTTGTCGAAGGGCCCTTCGACAAGCTCAGGGCGAACGAGTTGCTCATGCCGAAACGCTATCCGTAAACACCGTCAGCACCCCGGTATACCCATACAGGTTCTGCCGAGCGATCTCACCCGCGGCGAAGAAACCCACCAGGGGCACATCGCCCAGCGCGCGGCGCACGATTTGCAGCTCGGCGCTGGGGCCGCCAAAGTGGTCGCCGCCGCGGCCGGTACAGCTCACGTACACGGCACCGGCAATGCGCCGAGCCGGGTGCGGGGCGGACTCGGCCTCGGGAGCGGCGAGTGCGGCGGCGATCTCTACCGACAGCTCCTCGGGCTCCAACTCTTCGCGGATTTCGGCGCAGATGCGCACCAGGTCGGAACGTGCGGCCTGCATATTGCGCTGGCAGAAGGCCAGCCGGGTGCCGACCTCTACCGTGTCGGCAATGGCAATGCCTTCGCGCGCAGGGTCCAGGCCGATGATGTGGCGCACCACCACGTCGCTGCCGAAATGCGCGGTGCGCAGCACGGCATCGCCGGCGGGCGAGCGCGCCAGCCCGACCAGGGTGTTACGCACCTTGGCCAGGGCCTCTTGCGGCTGGGCCAGGTTCACGCCCAGGTCGTACAGCAGCACCGTCAACGCGGGCTGGCCGTCCAGCTCCAGCACCAGGTTTCCGTCCGAGGCGGTCACCGTGCGGTTGGCACTGATCGGCTGGCAACCCTGGGTGATGCGCGACACCAGGTGCACGCCCTCGGCAAAGGCCACGCCGCTGAGACCGCCGCTGAACACGCCACCGGCCGCGCCATGGCCTTTGATATTGCCGTTGCCACCGACCGCGAACTGTACCGAACGGGTGCGGCTGGAGGCCAGGCCGCCGAACAGGTAGCCGGTGTCGGTGCGCAGGGCCATCTCGGCCACCAGCTCGGTCAGGTCGTGGGTGTTCGCATCGGCGTGGACCAGGGCGGTATGCGCCTCGAAACCCAGGCCCAGCGGCGCCACGCCGGAGAACACCCGGTACTGGTCGGCCGGCAGGTCACACAGCATGACGCTGAGCGCGGGTTCGTCAAAGTACTCCACATTGTTAGCGGCAATACCTATGCCCACGGTGCCAGACCAGTCAGTCACCTCGGGCAGCTCGCCACTCAGGTGGTCCAGGATGTCCTGCGCATCGCCGGCGTAGTGGTCGGTGATGTAGAGCAGGCCCAGGCTGGGCGCGTTGGCGTAATCGGGCAGGGCCATCTGCGCGCGCAGCTGGGCCAGCACCAGGCCAGCCGCCATACGCCACTGCGGGTGCGTGGCATGGCCATGGGGAAAGAGTTTGAGGGCAGGCATAGGCCTCGGGTCCGAAGAAATAAAGCCTCAGCCTACGCGTTTTTTGGCAACAGCTTTTTTAGCAGGGGCTTTTTTGGCGGGCGTCTTTTTGGCGGCGGCCTTGGCCGGGGCAGACTGGGGCTCGGCCGCGGGCTTGGTTTTGGGGGTGGCGGCCTTGGCGAACTCGCCCACGCTTTTCAGGGCCTCGGCTGCGAAATTGCTGGCCAGGTCCTTGCTCTTTTCCAGCGCGGCCTGGGTGCCAGCGTCTTTCAGCGCGGCGCCGGCAATGTGCTGGAACTGCTCGGTCAGCGAGCCCCACCATTTCAGCGGGTCCACCACGCCGGGCAGCGGGGCTGCAGGCTCGGCTTGTGGCTCGGGCGCGGCGGCCTGGGGTGGAGGCGCGGGTTCTGGTTCCGGTTCGGGCTCGGGTGCCGCCTCGGGCGCGGGAGTGGGTTTGAGCTTGAAGGCATTCGCCAGGTCGGCCATGCTGAAGTTCATGCCCTTCAGCGTTGCCAGGGTCATTTTCTGCACCTCCAGCGCCTGGATGGTGGCTTTCAACGCCACCGCGTTCTGGTCCAGCCAGAACTGCACGGCCTTCAGCTCGGTGATGCGCTTTTCCAGCTCTTCCACATTGATGGTGGGCGCCACCCAGCCGCCGAGTGGCGACGCCGGCGCTGCACCAGCAGCCCCCTTGCCCAGGTTCTTCAGAAAGTCAAAGCCGGGCACGAATTTGCTGAAATCGAAGGCGGGTGTGTCGCTCATAAAGTCTCCTAGGGTGTTGCTGCACAGCTTACTCCAACAGACCCGCAGATCCCCCTACGCTAACCCCCATGGCGAACCATGGCTGCCTGCACGCCAGGAACCCGTGGAACCGGCTCTGCCGGGCCACTGGGTTCCCCCCAAGCTCAGTGCTTGTGCTCAGCCATGCCGCCTGGGGCCATGGTGGCCACGGGCAGCTTCAGGTCGAGCTTGCTTTCCACGCCCTTGGCGTCCTTGAAGGTCAAGGTCAAGGGGATGGTGCTGTCCTTGGGCAGGGCGGCTTTCAGGTCCATCAGCATGACGTGAAAGCCGCCGGGGCTCAGGGCCACGGGCTTGCCGGCGGGCAGGTCCAGGCCGCCCTGCACCGGGCGCATGCGCATCACGTCGCCGTCCATCTTCATCTCGTGCACCTCGGCCAGGCCGGCCACGGGGGTGGACACGGCCACCAGCTTGGTGTTTTCCTTGGCGGTCAGGGTCATGAAGGCGCCGGAGGCCTTCTGGCCCTGCACGCTGGTGCGGGCCCAGGCGTCTGAGACCACTACGTTTTGAGCATACAAATGCCCGCTAGCGCAGAGAATAGCTGCGGCAATAGCTATGAATTTCATAGTAATAAAGGCCTTAATGTTGGTGGCCGCCGACGTGCTCGGACGGGATGATTTCCAGCATGGCTGCGGGCGCTTTCAGGTCGTGCGCAGATTTACCGGGGGCCGGAATCTCGGCCCAGTCGGTGCTGCCTTGTTCGCAAGTTTGCAGCACTTTGAACCACATCGCACCGGCCTCACCAGGCAGGCTGCCGCGCAGCACGAATTCGTCGAAGTAGGCATCGGGCAGCGCGTTGCCAGGGGATGCGGTCCAGGTGATGCTGGTCACACCGTCGGTGATCTGCTTGCCGTGGTCATCCAACGGCTTGTCCAGCTTGCCAACCACCGTGGACAGCACCCAGCCCGCCTTGGGCATGGGCTTGGCGTCTTTGAAGCCGGCCGGCACGGTGACGCGGATGGCCGTGGTGGCCGCGCCGTTGCAGCCGTGGCCCACGCGCAGGGCCGCGCTGTAGCCGGTATTGCCCAAGGCGGCGGGCTCGGCCAGAACAATATGGGCAAAAGTGCTGCTAGCGCACACAGACACTGCGCAAGCAGCTACGAATTTAAGAGCAAAAGAAAAAGACATGGAACAACCTCTGGATCAAGACGAAACAAGCCTCCAGCGCAGATAAAACCTGCGCCAGCAGCTATACATTTGGTAGTCAGAGGAAGGTCGGCGGCCCGCGTGCGGGCAGGGGCGCAGCGGTCAGCCAGGCCAGGCGTGCAGCGGGAATGCTGCGCAGCGCATAGGCCAAGGGCTGGGCCGGTGCCACGCGCAGCTGTACCTCGGGCGGCGGCAAGCCACCACCGGTGATGCACAGCGGGCAGTCGCCCATCTGGCTCACCACCTGGCTGCTGCCGTCGGCCGACTTGACCAGCAGCTTGACACTGCCCACGCTGGAGCACACCAGCTCCAGCGACTGGTGGTTAACCAGCGGCGCGGCGATCGCCACACCCAGCGACAACACAAAGCACAGCAGCGCCCAACGGGCAATGGCGTGTGTGTGGCGCAGGAAGAGCATGCGCCGATTATCCATAGATAGTGCGATGGATCAGGCGCTGCACGGATTGCCCTGCGCCGCACAAGCCGCACAGAATCAGCCGCACCACCATGTCCGCGGCCCAACCGCCTCCACACCATGAAACGACTCATTCTTTCCAATGACGGCACCTGGAACTCCCCCGACCAGGAAGACAACGGCGTGTTGTCGCCGACGAATGTGGTCAAGCTGCACAACGCCCTGGCAGGGCATGGCAGCGACGGGGTGGAGCAGCTCGCCTACTACCACCCCGGCGTGGGCGCCAAGGGCCAGCTGCTGGACGCCATTGCCGGCGGGGCCGTGGGCGCGGGCATCAGCAACCACATCCGCAGCGCCTACCACTGGCTTGCCACGCACTATGTGCCGGGCGACGAGATCTACATCTTCGGCTTCAGCCGCGGCGCCTTTACCGCGCGCAGCCTGGGCGGGCTGCTGGGCCGGGGCCTGCTGGACCTGCGCAGCGCACCGCCCAAGGACGCCTGGGCCCGCGTGGACGCGGCCTACCAGAAGTACACAAAACGGTCGCTGGACGACCGCCAATGGGCCGCTGGCTGGAGCTTCTTCCACGGCCTGGACGCCACGCCGGTGCGCTTCATCGGCGTCTGGGACACGGTGGGTGCGCTGGGCGTGCCGGACGACCTGGAGCTGCTGAACCTGTTCGACAGGTCTGAGAAATGGCGCTTCCACGACACCAACCTGGGCGCCCACGTGCAAACCGCCCGCCACGCCATGGCGCTGGACGAAGTCCGCGCCAGCTTCACCGTGACACGCTGGGCCAATGCCGACCAGCACAAGGACGCCACCGAGCTGTGGTTCCCCGGCGTGCACTGCGACGTGGGCGGCGGCTATGCGCACAGCGACCTGTCCGACGGCGCGCTGTCATGGATGATGGAGCAGGCCAGCCTGGCGGGCCTGGCATTCCGCCCTGGCGTGCAGGCGGCGCTGCAACCCAACCCGCTGGGCGTGCTGCACAACTCCTACAAAGGTGCCTTCGCCAAGCTGCGTTCACGTCCGCGCAATATCGAGGCCATGGTGACCGCCAACGCCGCGAGCTTCCACCCTAGCGCCTTCGTGCGGCAAACCATGTCGCCCATCGCCTATCCGGCCTACCACCCGAGCTACGCACTCGCCCCGGGTGAAAGCCGCACGGTAGACATCTACGCCGACACCCAGTGGAACCCTACCGGCGTGTATATGGACCAGGGCCAGAAATACATCTTCAGCGCCACCGGCGAATGGCTGGACAGCACCGACGCCTGCGACTGGCGCGGCACCGAAAACCACGACTACACCCTGGGCGACGTGGTACGCGCGGGCGGCACTGCGCTGGGCAAGGTCGAGGGCTGGATGAAGAAAGCCACCGGCAACGCGTCCACCGACTTCTGGCTGACCAAGCGGGTGGAGGGCTACCGCTGGTTCACCCTGGTGGGTGCGATTACCAACGACTCGGGCATAGGCTCCATCGTGCCCAACGACGGCAGCCCCAACCCGCATGAATACCTGGACCTGCCGGTGCACGAGAAGCAGGCCTTCGTGGTGCAGCACCCGGGCTACCTGTTCTGCTTCCCCAACGATGTATGGGGCCTGTACAGCAACAACCATGGCAGCGTGCGGCTGACCATCACGCGCACCGAGTAAGCGTTCGGAGCGGCAGTGTCATGCAAATGACACAGCAATGCCGTGGAGCCGTCACATCAACGCGTGACACTGGCGGGACATCGCTTTGACAAGGAGCCGCCATGTCCTATTTGACGCCCATCCTGTGCCGCAGGAACGCCGATGCTGCAGCAGTTTGACGCAGGCCGTGCAGGCACGGCGCCCTGGCTGGCGGCCCTGCAGCCCAAGCCCGGCAGCACAGAGCACGACCATGACGACGACATCGGCCATGGCCAGCGCTACCGCTGCATCTTCATCTCGGACCTGCACCTGGGCACACCCGGCTGCCAGGCCGAGCCGCTGCTGCGCTTTTTGAAGACCCACCCCAGCGACTACCTGTACCTGGTGGGCGACATCATCGACGGCTGGCAGCTGCGCCGGCGCTGGTACTGGCCGCAGGCCCACAACGACGTGGTGCAAAAGCTGCTGCGCCGCGCCCGCAAAGGCTGCCGCGTGATCTTTGTGCCCGGCAACCACGACGAGTTCGCGCGCGGCTTCGTGGGCCACCACTTTGGCGGCATCGAGGTGGTGCAAGAGGCCGTGCACGTCACCACCGATGGCCGCAGGCTGTGGGTGGTGCACGGTGACCACTTCGACGCCGTGGTGCAGTACGCCAAATGGCTGGCCTACCTGGGCGACAACCTGTACGAGCTGACGCTGAAGCTGAACCGGCACCTGAACAGCTTTCGCGCGCGCATGGGCCTGCCCTATTGGTCGCTGTCGTCCTACCTGAAAGGCAAGGTGAAAACCGCGCTGAACTACGTCACCGACTTCGAAGACGCCGTAGCCGCCGAGGCCCGCAAGCGCGGCCACCACGGTGTGGTCTGCGGCCACATCCACCGCGCCGAAATGCGCACCATCAACGGCACGCTGTACTGCAACGACGGCGACTGGGTGGAAAGCCGCACCGCCCTGGTCGAACACATGGACGGGCGCCTGGAAGTGCTGCACTGGCAAGATCCTGTAGAAGCCACGCCCAGCGCCGCCATTGCCGCGCCACGCCCCAAGGCCGCAGCCGCCGTGGCCAGCCTGCCCGCCGAAGTTGCGCGCTAAGGCAGGCAGCACTTCATCACGCCGGATACGCGCCATGCACAGCACCGTACCCACCTGCGTCCGCAAGCAAATTCACCCGCCTGTCACACGGCCTGTCACCGTTTCGTCACCCCCTGTCACCCTCTTGTACCGTTCACATTGAAGGAGCCACCATGTCTGATTTTTTCGAGCAACTCAAGATCCAGCGCTGGGACGACCACCGCTACTACCACCACAGCCGCATCAACCAGTCGCTGCACTTGGTCAGCGCGGTCAGCTTCGTCTGTGCCTACGCACTGCTGTTCAAGGACCCGGCGCTGGCCGCGCTGCTGGCCTGGCTGGTGTCCATGACGAGTCGCCAGGCCGGCCATTTCTTCTTCGAGCCCAAGGGCTATGACGTGGTGAACCAGGCCACGCACGAGCACAAGGAAGACATCAAAGTCGGCTACAACCTGCGCCGCAAGGTGGTGCTGATGGCCATCTGGGCCGCATCTCCGCTGCTGCTGGTATGGCAGCCCAGCCTGTTTGGCCTGCTGGACCCGCACACCGGCTGGGAAAGCTTCGCGCGCAACACCGGCCTGGTCTGGCTGGCGGTCGGCGTGGGCGGCCTGGTGTTCCGCACCGTGCACCTGTTCTTCATCAAGGACGTGGAGGCCGGCCTGGTGTGGATGACCAAGATCCTGACCGACCCCTTCCACGACATCACGCTGTACTACAAAGCCCCGCTGGCCTTGATGCGCGGTGAACTCATCGAACCGCGCCAAGCGCACCACGCCTAAACCAACCGGTGCCCCTGCTTCGCGGCAGGGGCTTCGTCCCGTTCAAAACTTCTTCGCCAACATTTCCCGCAGTACCCGGCGCTTGATGGACTTATTGGTCAGCTCCGGGTTATGCCACCACCAGCCGTCGGCCTGCATGGCCTGGGCGGCGCGCACGAAGCGCTGGGCCACGGCTTCAAAGTCGGCGTCGCTGTAGTTCAGGCTGAAGATGAAACGCCCCGTGCCCACCCAGCTCAAAGCAAGTCCTTCCAGCCGCAAATAATGTTGAAGCAAAAAGTTGTAGCAGGCCGGCTGGGTGTAGAGCACGGTCCAGATGGACGACATATTCGCCACCTGCACCGGCAGGCCGGCCGCCTGCAGGCGCTGGTTCAGGCTGGCAGCGCGCTGGTCCCAGCGCGCGTCCTGCCCGGCGTACAGGGCCTGGATGGGCGCTGTGTTCAGGCTTTGCAAAAACACATTCATCGCGCCCATCACATAGGGGTGGGCGTTGAAGGTGCCGCGCGCAAAGCAGATGTCAGCCGGCGCCTCCTCGCGGTAGCGCTTCATCCAGGCATGCTTGCCGCAGACCACGCCCACCGGCAGGCCGCCGCCCAGGGTCTTGCCGTAGGTAACCATATCGGCCTGCACGCCAAAGTATTGCTGCGCACCGCCGGGTGCCAGGCGGAAGCCAACGAACACTTCGTCGAAGATCAGCGCAATGTTTTTCTCGGTGCAGATCTCGCGCAGCTGTTGCAGCCAGCGGGTGTAGGCGGCGCGGTCGTAATGCGCCTGGCGCGAGCTGTCCAGCAGCGACGAATCGCCGGGAGCACCAATGTTCGGGTGCAAGGCCTGCAGCGGGTTCACCAGCACGCAGGCAATGTCCTTGCGCTTGCGCAGCACGCGCAACGTAGCCTCGCCCATGTCCTTCAGCGTGTAGGTATCGCGCTCGGTCACGGGGTTACCGATGCCGGGCTGCACATCACCCCACCAGCCGTGGTACGCGCCGCAAAAGCGCAGCAGGTGCGTGCGCCCGGTGTGGTAGCGCGCCAGGCGCACGGCCTGCATCACCGCCTCGGTACCGGACATGTGGAAGCTCACCTCGTCCATGCCGGAGATGGCCTTGAGCCGCTGCGCGTTGTCTGCCACCACCGGGTGGTAGGAGCCCAGCACCGGGCCCAGCTCGGCCACCAGGGCGCTGCCCTGGGCGATGCTGTCCTTGTAGAAGTCGTTGCCAAACAGGTTGACGCCGTAGGAGCCGGTCAGGTCGTAGAACTGATTGCCGTCCATATCGGTCAGGGTTACGCCGCTGGTCGACTGCACAAAGGAGCCGGTCTTCAGCGCCTTGCCGAACAGCTCGCGGAACTGGTAGGGCAGCTTGTAGGCGGCTATGAATTGCATGTCCGAGATATCGCCCTCGGCCGCACGCGTCAGCGCCAGGCTTTTGGCATAGCGCGCACCGAATTGCGCGGCCAACCGGGCCAGCGCAGTTTTGCGCAGGCCCACCACTTCAGGCGGTGCGCCGTCCAGGCCAAAGGCCTGCGTTTCGTCGTAGCGGTAGCTGGGCAGTTGGGCTGCCATGCGGCGCGCCATGCGCGGATGGCCGGTGAGCGAGCGGTGCTTGGCCAGCGACAGCTCCAGCCGGGTCTTCACACGTGCCGCGCCATACAGCAGGGCACCGCCTGCGGCGGCATACAGAACCAGAGTTTCATTCACAACATTTTTCCTTTCAAAAGAGATTGACCATGCAGATACGCCAGCACATCCAGCAACTGCTGAAGCAAGAGGACCTGAACTTTTTGCTGACCAACCGCCTGCCCAGGCGCTGGCTGACCCAGGCCATGGGCTGGTTCAGCCAGATTGAGCAGCCGCTGGTGCGCGACGCATCGATTGCGGTGTGGAAGTTCTTCTCCGACCTGGACCTGTCGGAGGCCAAGAAAACGCATTTCAAAAGCATGCACGACTGCTTTACCCGCGAGCTGAAAGACGGCCTGCGCCCGCTGGCCATGGACCCTGCGGTGATGAGCAGCCCCAGCGACGGCATCGTGGGCGCCAGCGGCCCCATCCAGGGCACGCAGGTGTTCCAGGCCAAGGGCTTTCCGTACACGCTGGAAGACCTGCTGGGCGACGAGGCGCACAGTGGCGAATGGCGCGACGGCTACTTCGTCACGCTGCGCCTTACCTCCAGCATGTACCACCGCTTCCACGCACCACAGGACTGCACGGTGGAGAAGGTGACCTACTTCTCGGGCGATACCTGGAACGTGAACCCGATTGCCTTGAAGCGGGTAGAGAAGCTGTTTTGCAAGAACGAACGCGCCTTCCTCAAGACCCGCATCACCGGCGACAGCCCGGCCCAGGGCCAGCCGATTGCGCTGGTGCCGGTGGCGGCCATTCTGGTGGCCAGCATCCGCCTGCATTTTCTGGATGTGCTGCTGCACCTGAAGTACAAAGGCCCAACCACCCTGCCCTGCAATGCCAGCTTCCGCAAGGGGCAGGAGATGGGCTGGTTTCAGCACGGCTCCACCATCATCGTGCTGGCGCCCAGGGGCTTCACGCTGTGCGAAGGTCTGCGCGAAGGCTCGGCTGTCCGCATGGGCCAAGCCCTTATGCGCTGGGAACGCTAGTTGCGCTAGTAGCGCTGGGCAGAAGGTGCGGCGCGAGGCTGAAATGGCCGCCGTGGCACTGCACCACGGTGCGCAAGGTGCCCACGAAGCTGTCGTACACCGCCGCCCAGCCCAGGTGGGCCACGCTGGCCGCCGCCTGCTGGCGCATGGCCTGCAGCGCGGGCCGGTCGCTGGCCAGGGCTACGGCGGCCTGCACAAACTGCATTTCTTCGCCCAGCGGCACCAGCATGCCGTTGTGGCCAGGCCGCACCACATTGGCCGCTGCCGCATAGTCATAGGCCAGCACCGGCACGCCGCTGGCCAGGGCCTCGGGCACCACATTGCCATAGGTTTCGGTGGTGCTGGGGAACAAGAACAGGTCGCCCGATGCGTAATGGGCAGCCAGGTCTTCGCCCTGGCGCAGGCCAGCGAAATGGGCGTGCGGACAGTTGTCCTGCAGCAGCTTGCGCAGCGGGCCATCGCCCACCAGCACCAGCTTGGCATTCGGTACGCGGGCCTGGATGGCGGCAAAGGCCAGCACCACCGAACCCACATTCTTTTCCTTGGCCAGGCGGCCCACGTGCACCACTGCCAGATCGTCCTCGGCCACGCCCCAGCTGGCACGCAGCGCACTGGAGCGGCGGGCCGGGCTGAACTGCGACAGCTCCACGCCGCGCGACAGCACCGACACATTGCGGTAGCCGCGCGCCTGCAGCGCCGCCACCAGGGCCGGCGTGGGCACCAGGGTAGCCAAGGTGCGGTTGTGCAGCTTGCGCAGGTACGCGTCTATGGGTGTCTTCAACAGGCCCAGTCCGTAATGGCCGGAGTAGTTATGGAAATTGGTGTGGAACGAGCTGGTCACCGGCAGCTGCAGCTTGCGCGCGGCCGTCACGGCCGACCAGCCCAGCGGGCCTTCGGTGGCGACATGGACCACGTCGGGTTGCATCTGCTGCCACAGCTTGACCAGCCGGTTCTTGGACGGCAGGCCGAAGCGGAAGTTGCCGTAGCTGGGGATCGGCACGCCGGGCGACAGTACCTCGTCCAGCCCCTCGCGCGGGCTGCTGGCCTCGGCACCGGGCTGGCGCGGACGCACGATCTGTACCGCATGGCCACGCTGCAACAGCCCCTCCACCAGGCGGCCCAGGGTCATGGCGACCCCGTTGACCTCGGGCGGGAAGGTCTCTGTCACCAGTGCAATCCGCAGACTGGACGGGTGGGCAGCGAACGATTCGACGATGATCTCTTCGGTGTTTTTCACAAGCCCGAGGCTACGGGCTGCTAATTTCAGATTGATGATGCTTTTATGGCAGTTTCAAGACAAATGCATGCCCACGCCGCTCATCGCTTGCGCGTCACCAATGGCCCGCTCCGGCACCGCTGCGCACGGCTGTGGGCACGTCCGGCGACGGGCTGACCGCCAGCTGCGCTGCCTGCGCCATGCCCCGGCTGTCGTCCAGCACAGCCGCGTCTTGCTGCAGGCTGTTCGCAGGCCGTGCACCGGATATGGCATTCGGCACGCAAGGGCGATGCAATGCAGCATCACAGGCCGCTGAGCTTGAATCCACGTCCGCCTGCAGCCCAAATACAGCACCGGGCTCCTTGTCGCGCAAACTGGGTACGGCCACTCTCTCGAAATAATTGCCCTCCATCAGCACATGGGTGTGCGGGCCGTCCGCGTCCAGCGCATGCCAGGAGCCGTCCTGGAAATAGTTGTTCACCAGATGCACGAACACATCGGCCTGGATGCGCGGCCCGCGCCCGGCAAAGTCGTGCAACCAGTTGTAGGCCATGGTGACGTTGCCATTGCCGTACAGCAGCAGGTTCCAGTAGTGCCTGCCATTGCACATGGCCGAGTAGGTGTTGCGGCCGTCGAACTCGTTCCACGAAACTACCAGGTCTGTCACCCGGCCCTGGTGGTCGCCGGTGCCGGTCACCAGCATCTGGCGACCGATGCGGCTGAAATAGTTGTGGTCTATCCACACCTGGCTGGCCTGGCTGATGGTGATGGCATCGCCGCCAAACACCAGGCCCTGGTTGATGTCGGTAAAGGCCAGGTTGCGCACGATGATGTTGTGCACCCCGTTTTGCAGCAGCAGCCCCTTGCCCTTGATGGCGGCTGCCGCGCCCACGCCCAGCAGCGTCTTGTTGGAGCCGACCAGCATGCCGCGCACTGCCGCCTTGCGGTAAGTCACATCGAACAAAGGCTTGCCGTCGCAGTGCGTGTCTTGCGGATGCATGACGAGCGTAGCCTCGGTTTGCAATGGCGCGGTGCAAATGCTGGTGGCATGGCAGGCCTGGATGTGGCCGGTGGACTCCGTGTCGCTCAGGTCGATGGTGGACGCCACTTCGATGGTGCGCGGCGCGTCGTCGGTGCAGACACCGCCCACTGCGCTGTGGCACAGGGCGGACTTGAGTTCGTCCGGCGTGCTGACACGTACCGTCGGCCCTGCCCCGCCCCCGGTAATCCCCCGCGCCATGTCCAGCGTGGTGGAAGGCGCGGCCAAGGCCACAGCACTGCCAGCGACAAACACCATGCAACACCGAAAAATAAATCTTTGCAAAGACATGCAGGTCCACCTGTTTCATTCACAAGTGCGCAGCCTAGCCTGCCCAAGTTAAGGCAATGTATAGAGACGCTACGCAAACTCAGGACAAGGCCGCCAGCTCCGCACGGACCCGGTGGTGGCGCAGCGTGATCAGACCCATGGTGACCGCCACCAGCAGGCCAAAGCACCACAGCAGCTGGTGCAGCTCCAGCCGCAGCGCGGTGGCGGCCGCATACAGGGACAGCATCAGCAGGATGCCAGCGTTCTCGTTGAAGCCCTGCACAGCAATTGAGCGCCCGGCCGTCAGCAGCTGCTGGCCGCGGTGCTGCAGCAAGGCATTCATGGGCACCACGAAAAAGCCGGCCAGGCCACCGACCAGCATCAGCAGGCCTGCCGCCCAGCCCAGTGAGTGCACGCCCACCATGCAGGGCACCAGCAAACCCATGGCAATGCCCAGGGGCAGCACGCGGGTAGCTTGCTCCAGGCGCAGCATTTGACTGGCCAGCGTGGCCCCGGCGATCACGCCCACTGCCGTCACTCCCTGCAGATAGGCCGCCTGGCTCAATGCCAGGCCCAGCGCAGACTCGGCCCAGCGCAGCACCACCAGCTGCAAGGTGGCGCCAATGCCCCAGAGCAGCGTGGTCACCGCCATGGATACACCGCCCAGCGGGTCGCGCCACAGCGTCAGGTTTTCTTGGAAGAAACGGCGCACCAGGTACACCGCGTGGAAGGAATGCCGGGGGTAACGCACGCCGCTGTCCGGCACGCTGGCGTTCAGCAGCGCGGCCAGCAGGTACAGCAGCAGCAAACCCAGCATGCCGGCATGCAGCGAGGTAGGCGTGGCACCCACGGCCACCGCCAGCTCGGGCGGCAGCAGATTGCGCAGCTGCGGACTGACCAGCGCCCCGCCCAGCACCGTGCCCAGCAGGGCCGCGCAGACCGTGCTGCCTTCGATATAGCCGTTGGCCCGCACCAACTGGTCGGCGGGCAGCATTTCGGTGATCAGCCCGTACTTGGCCGGTGCGTAAACCGCCGCACCCAGTCCGGCCAGGGCCAAAGCCAGCATCGGGTCCGAGCCCGCCACCAGCAGGGCGGCGGCCAGGGCTTTCAGCAGATTCGCCGCCACCATGACCCGGCCCTTGGGCCAGGCATCTGCCAGCGCGCCGACAAATGGCGCCAGGAACACATAGCACAGGGTGAAGCTGAGCTTCAGCAGCGGCACGGTCCAGGCCTCTGCCGCAAGCTCCAGCATGCGGGCGATGGCCACGATGAGCAGAGCGTTGTCGGCCAGTGCGGAGACAAACTGCACCGCAATAACCCGGTAGAAAGCTGGCATGGTGGAGGCACACAGGTAGGCGCCGCGCCACGGACGGTGCGGTCAGCCCGCGATTCCAACAAAACCCTGTGTAGCCTGTGTGACGCTATGGAGTATTTATACCAAAACGGCCTGCAGCGCAGGTAATACGTGCGCAAGCAGCTATATAAACAATAGCAATTAACTTAACGCGGCCGGTCGTAGAACGGGAAGGTAAACGGCACGCTGACCGTCACCGCCTGGGCCTTACCCTGGCTGTAATAGGGGTTCAGACGCAGGCCCTGCACGGCGTCCAGCGCGGCCTTGTCCAGCAGCGGGTTTTCGCTGGACTGCGACACGCGCGAGCGCAGCACGCCGCCCGAGGCGTCCACCAGCATCTGCACCACCACCGTGCTGTTGTGCGAGCGGTCGCGCACCAGGTCTTTGTCCGGCGGCGGGACCTTGGCCTGTACCTCAACCGTGATGCCCAGGTCTTGCAGCCTGGCCTCCTGGTCCGGCCAGACCGGCTCGGGGGTGGACGAGGCGCATGCCGACACCAGCAGCGCAGCCAACACAGCGGAGCACAGGCCCGCCAACGATTTATTACCCCATAAATTTCGCATCAACATGTCCTTTGAAAACTCTTCAGCGCAGCCAGGGCGCTAGTTCCTGGTCGATGGCACCAAACAGGCTGTTGCCATCCTTGCCCATCATCTCGATACGCACGGTGTCGCCGTACTGCAGATAGCCGGTGCCAGGCGTGCCACCGTCCTGCGCCTCCATGGCGCGCTTTTCCGCGATGCTGTGGTAACCCTTGGGCCACTGCATCTGGGTCTTCTGCGCCACGCCGGCATTCGCCACCGGGCCGGTGCCAATGACGCTGCCGGCACGCACGGTGCGGGTGCTGCACACATGCGCCAACAGCTGGCCGAAGTGGAACTGCATCTCCGGCCCTGCATCACACATGCCGACCTTACGACCGTTCCAGCTGGTGTGCAGTGGCAGGTGCACGCGGCCCTTGTCCCAGCTGTCGCCCAGCTCATCCAGCGTAATGGCCACCGGGCTGAAGGCCACGGCTGGCGCGCTCTGCACCCAGCCCACGCCCTTGGCCTGTTCCGCCGTCTCCACGCTGCGCAGGCGCACGCTATTGGCCAGCAGCAGCAGGCGCACGCCGTCCAGCGCCTGTTCCGGGCTGGCGCCTTGGGGCACGTCGGCGGTGATGGCGGCCAGGCCGGCCGCGAAGTCCACGCCCAGGGCTTCGGAGCCGCAGCGCAGCGGCTCGCAGGCGCCCAGAAAATGGTCACCGCTGCCCGGGGCCAGCGCCAGGCGGCTGTCGGCATCCGGCCCGCGCAGCAGGCTGGGGTAGGCCTGCGCCTCGGCCCACTGGTAGGCGCGCGGCAGAGGTGCCATGCACTGGCGCGCGTCGAACGGGAAGCTGTGGCGGCCCCGGCCGTGGTTGAGTGCGTCGTACAGGTCTTGCAGCTGCGGGCTCATGAAGCCCCAGTCGTCCAGTACCTGCTGCAGGCGGCTGGCAATGCCGGTCGCATAATGGGCCGTGGCCAGGTCGCGCGACACCACCACCAGCTGGCCGTCGCGCGAACCGTCTTGGTAGGTGGCTAATTTCATGGCGGTGTCCGCCGGGAGGGGATGGAGAAGCGTTGCATAGTCAAATGAGTTTAACGAAGCCTTCCGCCGCACACTCGTCCCTGCCGCTGCGTGGCCTGGCGGTGCTGGGTGGCGCCGTGGTGCTGGCCCATCTGGCGGTGCTGCAAACGCTGCCCGCCGTGCTGCAGGTAACGGCCCCCGGAGCCACGACGGTGCACGCACTGAACACGCGCAGCATCCCGGCGCCCGCGCCTGCGCCTCCCATACCTCTCACACCGCCCGCTCCCGTCGCCAAACCGCCCGTGCAACACAAACCGCGCCCGGCGCCGCGTGTGCCCGCGCCAGAGCCGGTGGAGAACGTAGAAGTCGCCGACGCTACACCCGTAGCGCCGCCCCCCGAACCCGCCGCCTCCATCCCCGAGCCACCAGCCCCGGCCGCATCCGAGCCCGTGGCAGCCCCTGCACCGCCACCGCCCACTCCGCCGCCACAGCCGATGGCATCCGCCCCCGTGCCGCCAGCGCCTGACGTTGCCCAGGTCACCCAGGCCACGGCCTTCCGCTTCGCCGACCCGGTGCGGCTGCTGTACAACCTCAGCGGCGCATCCAAAGGCATGCACTACAACGCGCGCGGCGAACTGCTGTGGCAACAAGATGGCCAGCAGTACAGCGCCCAGCTCAGTGCCAGCGTGCTGTTCCTGGGCTCGCGCACACGCACCAGCACGGGCGCCATCACCCCGGCCGGCCTGGCACCCCAGCGCTTTGCCGACAAGTGGCGCAGCGAAGTCGCTGCGCATTTCGACTACGGCAAGGGCCGCGCCACCTTCAGCGCGAATACGCCAGACGTACCCCTGCTGCCCGCCGCGCAAGACCAGCTCAGCGTGGTGTTGCAAATCGCTAGCATGCTGGCCGCCGACCCGGCGCATTACCCCGTGGGCAGCAGCATCACGCTGCAGACCGTAGGCCCGCGCGATGCCGACATCTGGAAGTTCAACATAGAGGGGCCAGACAAGGCCTACGTGCCCTACGACACCCTGGACATCCTGAAACTCACCCGCGTCCCGCTGAAGGAATTCGACAAAAAGGTCGAGCTGTGGCTGGGCCCCAGCATTTCATACCTGCCAGTGCGGCTGAAAATCACGGATCCGAACGGAGATTTCATCGACCAGCAGTTGCGCAGCGTGGAAAAGCCCTAAGCTGGTGTGGCACGGAACTTGAATTCCCTGCTATCGCGACCATATAGCCCATAGTGATTGAGAAAAGGACTTCCACCATGAACACGCTATACGACTCCGAATCCTTTGCGGTGGTCCACATGCAACCTGATGCGGCCAACGCCGCCCTGCTGGCACCCGCCGACCCGCCACGCGCACCCACGCTGGAACGCCACGGCTTTGAAATCGTCGACAAACGCTCGGGCAAAGAGGTCTACCTGGACGGTTCCTGGGCCGAGCTGTTCCAGCAACATATTTCTGCCTGGCAGCTGAATACGCCGACCCAGGAAGAAGTAGAAGACACGCTGGAACAGTACGCCGGCCTGGCACAAAACCCGGTGCTGGTGCACTGAACGTGCGGCTCAGCGCCGCTGCGCTGCTGGCTTGCTGTGCTGCCCTGCTGTGGGGCTGCGCCAGCGTACCCGCCATAGACCAGCGTGTGCAGGCCCTGCTGCCGGCCGACGCCATCCTGCTCGGCGAGCAGCATGACGCGCCGGAACACCAGCAGATCCACCGCCAGGTGATTGAAACCCTGGCCAGTCACGGCCAACTGGCCGCCTTGGCCCTGGAAATGGCCGAACAAGGCCACGACACCCGCTCCCTACCCCGCGATGCGTCCCCGGAACAAGTACAGACAGCACTCCAGTGGGACGACGCTGGCTGGCCTTGGGTCGTCTACGGCCCGGCGGTCATGGCCGCAGTCCACGCCGGCGTGCCGGTACTCGGCGCCAATCTGCCACGCGCCCAGATGCGCCCAGCCATGGCCAACACCGCCTTGGACATGCAGTTGCCCGGCCCCGCGCTCAAAGCCCAGCAGCAGTCCATCCGCATGGGCCACTGCGGCCTGCTGCCGGAAAGCCAGATCGGCCCCATGACGCGCATCCAGATCGCCCGCGACCAGGCCATGGCGCAGACCCTGCAGACCGCCGCCATCCCCGGCAAGACCGTGCTGCTGCTGACCGGCAGCGGCCATGCCAACCCCAGCCTGGGCGTGCCGCAGCACCTGCCCGAAGGTTTTGCATCAAAATCCGTTCTGCTGCAGGTAGAACCTGCGCAAGCAGCTACTAAAGATGTAGCAAACTTCAACCAAATCTGGGTCACGCCCAACATCCCACCCAAAGACTACTGCGCCGGGCTGCGACAATCCGGCTCGCCATGAACACTGCTTACATCCTCACACTGTCTTGCCCGGACCGCCCGGGCATCGTCCACGCCGTATCAGGCTTCCTGCTGGAGCGCGGCAGCAATATCGAAGAAGCCGCCCAGTACAACGACCACGACACCGGTCTGTTCTTCATGCGGGTGCAATTCGCCTGCGACCAGATCCCCGCCGACGCACTGCGCAGCGCACTGGCCAGCTTCGCCGAAGGTTTCCAGATGCGCTGGAGCCTGCACAACACCTCGGAGCCGGTGCGCACGGTGCTGATGGTCAGCAAGGAAGGCCATTGTCTGAACGACCTGCTGTTCCGCTGGAAAAGCGGCCTGCTGCCGCTGGACATTCGCGCCATCATCAGCAACCACCGCGACTTCTACCAGCTGGCGGCCAGCTACAACGTGCCCTTCCACCACATCCCGGTGACCGCCGCCACCAAAGCCCAGGCCGAGGCGCGCGCTTACGAGGTGATAGAAAACGAAGGCGCGGAACTGGTGGTGCTGGCGCGCTACATGCAGATTCTGAGCAACGACCTATGCCAGAAGCTGAGTGGCCGGGCCATCAACATCCACCACAGCTTCCTGCCCAGCTTCAAGGGTGCCAAGCCCTACTACCAGGCGCACGACCGCGGCGTGAAGCTGATTGGCGCCACCGCCCACTATGTGACGGCGGACCTGGACGAAGGCCCGATCATCGAGCAGGACGTGGCCCGCGTGGACCACAGCCGCACGGTCGAGCATTTCACCGCCCAGGGCCGGGATACCGAGAGCCAGGTGCTGGCCCGCGCCGTCAAGTGGCACAGCGAGCACCGCGTGCTGCTGAACGGCCACAAGACGGTGATTTTCAAATAGCGTTAGCCATCACTTCACCTAGGCGCACGCTAGCTGCGGGTGCCCAGGCGGGGTTGAAGCTCAGCGGACCTTGGGGGAACAGCATCACCACGGTGGAGCCCAGCAGAAAGCGGCCCATCTCCTCGCCCTGCTTCAAGACGATCTGCTGCTGGTCATAACGCCATTCGCGCACCGGGCCACGCGGTGGGTTGATCACGCCCTGCCAGACGGTTGCCATGCTGCCGACGATGGCGGCACCGACCAGCACCAGCACAAACGGGCCACGCTCCGAGTCAAACACACAGACCACCCGCTCGTTGCGCGCAAACAGGCCGGGCACGCCCTGGGCGGTCACCGGGTTCACCGAAAACAGATCGCCCGGCACATAGACCATGCGCGTCAGCCGCCCGTCGCAGGGCATATGAATGCGGTGGTAGTCCTTGGGGCTCAGGTAGATGTTGGCGAAATGGCCGTTCTCGAACTGCGCGCCCAGCGCCGCGTCACCGCCCACCAGCGCGGTGGTCGAATAGGTATGGCCTTTGGCCTGGAAGATCTGGTCGCGCTCGATACGGCCAAACTGGCTGATCGCACCGTCCACCGGACACACCAGGTCGGCCTGGGCCAGCGGGCGCGCACCGGGCTTCAATGCACGGGTGAAGAACTCATTGAAGCTAGGGTAGCTGGTGATGTCTGGATTGGCCGCCTCGGCCATGTTCACCCCGTATTTGCCAACGAACCAGCGGATGATGCCGGTGGTGATGCTACCGGCGCGCGCCGTGGCAACATGCCAGCCAAAAGCGGTGATGGCGTGCTTGGGCAGCAGGTACTGCAGCCACACTTTGAAACGGTCAGACACGCGCAATCCCCTAGGCAAAAAGGGGGCCATTGTAACGAGCACCCCCTGGCGTAAGAGGGACAATGCCGGCATGAGTGCTACGCGTATACCCCCAATCCAGTGCCTGCTGACCTTCGAAGCTTTGGCCCGCTTGCGCAGCGTGACGCAGGCGGCCGAAGAGCTGTGCGTCACCTCCAGTGCGGTCAGCCACCGGGTCAAACAGCTGGAGCAGATCCTGGGCACCAAGCTGTTTGGCAGAGCCGACTTTTCACTGACCACCGAGGGCAGTGAGTACCTGGCCCATGTGCGCGAGGGGTTGTCCATTCTGGAGCGCTTTCCCAGCACCGCATCGGCACCTGGCAAGCGCAAGCTGCGCCTGGCCGTGACGCCCACGTTTGCCCGCGCCATCCTGATTCCGCGGCTACGCCAGTTCACCGAGGCTTACCCCGAGATTGACCTGGCTTTGCATGTATCTATACCGCTGCTGGACGTGGTGGCCGAGGATGCTGACCTGGTGGTGCGCTTCGGCACAGGTCGCTATGCCGACGTGGAACACATCTGCCTGACCCGCGACGAAGTCACACCGTTGGCCTCACCCGCCTTTGTGCGCGAACACGGGCCGTTCGACAGCGTGGCCGACCTGGAAGGCGCGCGCCTGCTGCGCTCGCCCCTGGAGCCCTGGCGCACCTGGTTCGCCGCCCACCAGCTGGACTGGCCCGAGCCCGCCGACGGCTCGCAGTTCAACGACATCGGCCTGATGTGCGATGCCGCGGCCGCCGGCATGGGCATTGGCCTGGTGCGCCTGCGCCTGGGCGCACCCTGGTTGGACAGCGGCGCCCTGGTCAAACTATTCACCCGCAGCGTGCCCAGCCCGCACGCGCATTACCTGTGCTGGCAAACCGGCACCATGGACCGCTGGGAATGTGCCGCTTTCGCCGACTGGCTGAAGAAAGCCATGGCCTGAATACGCAACCTGAACTTATAAGCAAAAAGAGCTTCTGGCGCAGGCAGTACCTGCGCCAGAAGCTCTTTTATTGATAGCAAGCAGCTTACGCGGCTTTGGCTTGTGCCAGCAAGGTAGCTGCGTCGCTGACTTCAAACTTTCCAGCGGCTTCAACGTTCAAGGTGACAACGACGCCGTTCTTCACCAGCATGGAATAGCGGTTGCTCCGCAGGCCCAGGCCCTTCGCCGTCAGGTCCAGCGTCAGGCCCGTAGCCTTGGCGAAGTCGGCACTGCCGTCGCCCAGCATACGGACCTTGCCGGCGGTCTTCTGGTCGCGCGCCCAGGCACCCATGACGAAAGCGTCGTTCACGCTGACACACCAGATTTCATCCACACCGGCTGCCTTGAAGGCTTCAGCGCTGGCCAGGTAACCCGGCACATGCTGGGCCGAACAGGTGGGCGTAAACGCGCCTGGCAGGGCGAACAGGGCAATCGTCTTACCGGCCGTGGCCTTGGCAACATCCACGGCGTTCGGGCCGATGCTGCAGCCTTCACCTTCTACTTCGGAGTACTCAAACAATGTGCTGGAAGGAAGTGTGTCGCCGACTTTGATCATGGAATGCTCCTGGGAATAAAGAAATAAAAAAGGGGCCACGTTTCCGTCGCCCCACAAACAAAAACGGTCCACATTGTGGACCGTTTTTTAAGCAACTTGCAGCTTTAGACCGCAATAGCCTTTTGCACCAAGCGGGTAGCAACCCAGTTCTTGGTCTTCGAGATCGGACGGCTTTCCGTGATCTCAATGGTGTCGCCCAGCTTGAACTCGCCCTTTTCGTCATGGGCGTGGTACTTGCTCGACTTACCAACGATCTTGCCGTAGAGCTCGTGCTTCACACGGCGCTCAATCAGCACGGTCACAGTCTTTGCACGTTTGTCGCTGACCACCTTGCCAATCAAGGTGCGCTTGAGGGATGTTTTAGCTTCCGTCATGTTTTCGCTCCTTACTTAGCGGCTTTGTCAGCGGCTTGCTTCTCGACAAGAATGGTCTTGGCGCGGGCAATATCACGACGCGCAGTGCGGATCGTGGCTGTGTTGTTGAGTTGTTGCGTGGCTTTTTGCATACGCAGGCCGAAATGGGCGCGTTGCAGCGCTTTCACTTCGTCCTTCAGGCCGGCGACGTCTTTGGTGCGCAGTTCAGTAGATTTGGTCATATCAGTCTCCTGCTTACTGGCCAATCATGCGGGCAACGAAGGTGGTGCGCAAAGGCAGTTTGGCAGCAGCCAAACGGAACGCTTCACGGGCCAGTTCTTCAGGAACGCCGACGATTTCAAAAACAATCTTACCCGGCTGAATTTCAGCCACGTAATACTCAGGGTTACCCTTACCGTTACCCATACGCACTTCAGCAGGCTTTTGGGAAATTGGCTTGTCAGGGAACACGCGGATCCAGATACGGCCGCCACGCTTCACGTGACGGGAAATCGCACGGCGTGCGGCTTCAATCTGGCGGGCCGTCAGACGGCCACGGTCCGTGCACTTCAAACCGAAGTCACCGAACGCAACCGAGCTACCCCGGGTTGCGATGCCGGTGTTACGGCCTTTTTGCTCTTTGCGGTACTTGCGACGCGCTGGTTGCAACATGTTTATTCTCCTTTACCGTCAGCTGCAGCAGGTGCAGCAGGCGCGGCTACTTTACGGACGCGCTGAACGGTAGATTTCGGTGCAGCTGCACCTGTGGCTTCAACAGGTTTGTCGCTGCCATCCGCAGGGGCCGCATTGGCACCTGCTGGACGACGGGGACCACGTGCTGGAGGACGGTCGTTACCACCGGGACGGCCACCGCGATCATCGCGACGGGGGCCACGGGGGCGACGCTCTTCTTCATTGCGCGGCTCTTGCACTGCAGGCAGATCGTTACGACCCAGGGTGTCACCCTTGTAGACCCAAACCTTCACGCCAATAATGCCGTAAGTGGTTTTGGCTTCAGAGGTGCCGTAGTCGATGTCTGCACGCAAAGTGTGCAGTGGCACGCGACCTTCGCGGTACCACTCGCAACGAGCGATTTCAATGCCATTCAGACGGCCAGACGACATGATCTTGATGCCCAGAGCACCCAGACGCATGGCGTTTTGCATGGCGCGCTTCATTGCACGACGGAACATGATGCGCTTTTCGAGCTGCTGGGTGATCGAGTCAGCGATCAGCTTGGCATCGATTTCAGGCTTGCGCACTTCTTCGATGTTCACTGCCACTGGCACGTTCAGCTGCTTGGCCAGATCACGCTTCAGGTTCTCGATGTCTTCGCCTTTCTTGCCGATCACGACGCCCGGACGAGCCGAGAAAATCGTGATGCGGGCGTTCTTGGCAGGACGCTCGATCAGAACGCGCGAAACCGAAGCGTTCTTCAGCTTGGCCTTCAGGTACTCACGCACTTTGATGTCTTCAGCCAGCATGCCAGCGAAGTCATTGTTGCTGGCATACCAGCGGCTGGACCAGTTGCGGCTGACCGACAAACGGAAGCCGGTTGGGTGGATTTTTTGTCCCATATCTTCCCGACCTCTTAATTGCCAACCGTCACGTACACATGGCACGTGGGCTTGCTGATACGGTTACCACGGCCTTTTGCACGGGCCGTGAAGCGCTTGAGCGTGGCACCTTGTTCAACGAAGATGGTTTTAACCTTCAACTCGTCGATATCGGCACCGTCATTGTGCTCAGCGTTGGCGATAGCGGACTCCAGAACCTTCTTGATGATCACCGCAGCTTTTTTCTGCGTGAATTCAAGAACGTTCAGAGCTTGGTCTACCTTTTTGCCGCGGATCAAATCTGCGACCAGGCGGCCCTTGTCAACAGACAAGCGGACGCCGCGAAGGACTGCACGTGTTTCCATGGTCTTTCCTTATTTCCGCACGACTTTTTTGTCGGCAGGGTGACCCTTGAAAGTACGGGTGAGTGCGAACTCTCCCAACTTGTGGCCCACCATTTGGTCGGTGATATAGACAGGGACGTGCTGTTTGCCGTTGTGCACAGCGATGGTCAGGCCGATGAAATCGGGCAAGATCATGGAACGACGCGACCAAGTCTTAATTGGCTTTTTGTCCTTGGTTGCTACGGCTTTTTCAGCCTTGGCAATCAGGTGGTGGTCTACGAATGGACCTTTTTTGAGTGAGCGAGTCATCTAGCTACCCCTTACTTCTTACGACGCGACACCACCATCACTTGGGTGCGCTTGTTGTTACGGGTACGGTAACCCTTGGTCAGATTGCCCCAAGGATCGACTGGATGACGGCCTTCGCCGGTCTTACCTTCACCACCGCCGTGTGGGTGATCCACAGGGTTCATCACCACACCGCGAACGGTTGGGCGAATACCCATCCAGCGCTTCACACCGGCCTTGCCCAAACGGCGCAGGCTGTGTTCTTCGTTGGCGACTTCGCCAATGGTGGCACGGCATTCGATGTGGATCTTGCGAACTTCACCGGAGCGCATACGCACTTGGGCGTAGGTGCCTTCACGTGCCAGCAGCGTTGCCGAGGTACCAGCCGAGCGAGCGATTTGCGCGCCAGCACCGGGCTTGAGCTCGATGCAATGGATGGTCGAACCCACGGGGATGTTGCGGATGGGCAGCGTGTTACCAGCGCGGATCGGGGCTTCAGCACCGCTCAGCAAGGTTGCACCGGCTTCCAGACCACGGGGAGCAATGATGTAACGACGTTCGCCGTCGGCATAGCACACCAGAGCGATGTGGGCCGTACGGTTTGGATCGTATTCAATGCGTTCCACTTTCGCGGGAATGCCGTCCTTGTTGCGAACAAAGTCCACAACACGGTAATGGTGCTTATGACCGCCGCCGCGGTGACGCGTCGTGATGTGACCGTTGTTGTTACGGCCGGCCTTCTGGAACTGGGGTTCCAGCAAAGCTGCGTGAGGAGCACCCTTGTACAGGTGATCACGCGTGACCTTCACCATGCCGCGTTGGCCTGGCGAAGTGGGTTTCATTTTAATGACAGCCATGATTACGCGGCCTCCCCGGTCAGGTTCAGCTCTTGACCTGGCTTCAGCGTCACATAGGCCTTGCGAACGTTGTCGCGGCGACCGATGGATTTGCCAAAACGCTTGGTTTTGCCCTTGGTGTTAACCACAGAAACGCCCTTGACTTCCACCTTGAACATCAGCTGCACAGCAGCCATGATTTCATGCTTGGTCGCGTCCTGGAGTACCTTGAACGTCACTGCATTGGACTTTTCAGCAACCATGGTGGCCTTTTCGGACACGATGGGAGCGATCAGCACTTGCATCAGACGGCCTTCGTCGAATTGACGGTTGGTCAAATTCATGCGGCTCATGCGAACATCTCCTGGAGTTTGTCCATGGCAGCCTTGGTCACCAGAACCTTCTTGTAGTGCACCAGCGACACCGGATCGGCGTAGCGGGGTTCAACCACCAGAATGTTCACGAGGTTACGGGAAGCCAGATACAGGTTTTCATCGATTTGGTCAGAAATGACCAGCACGGATGCCAGGTTCATTGCCTTGAACTTTGCCGCCAAGGGCTTGGTCTTGGGCGAATCCACCGTCAACGAATCAACCACGGCCAGACGACCTTCACGGGCCAGCTGCGACAGGATCGCGGCCATACCAGCGCGGTACATCTTCTTGTTGATCTTTTGCGTGAAGTTTTCATCAGGCATGTTCGGGAAAATACGACCGCCTCCGCGCCACAGTGGCGAGGACGTCATACCGGCACGTGCACGGCCAGTTCCCTTTTGCTTGAATGGCTTCTTGGTCGAGTGGCGAACCTGCTCACGGTCTTTTTGGGCACGGGTGCCTTGACGCGCATTGGCTTGGAAAGCGACTACGACTTGGTGAACCAGGTCTTCGTTGTAAGCACGACCGAATACGGTCTCGGGCACATCGATCTTCGATGCGGCCTGGCCTTGGTCATTCAGGAGTTCGAGCTGCATTAGTTCGCTCCTTTTGCTGCTTTGGCCTTGATGGCCGGACGCACCGTCACAAAACCACCCTTGGAGCCAGGAACTGCGCCCCGGATCAAAAGCAGCTGACGGGCTTCGTCAATACGGATCACATCCAGGTTTTGGGTGGTGACTGTGTCCACGCCCAAATGACCCGTCATGCGCTTGCCAGGGAACACGCGGCCTGGATCCTGGGCCATACCAATGGAGCCAGGAACATTATGCGAGCGGCTGTTACCGTGCGAAGCACGTTGCGAGCTCATGTGGTGACGCTTGATGGTACCGGCGTAGCCCTTACCAATCGTCGTACCTTGCACGTCGACTTTTTGACCCACCGCAAACACAGCACCGGCCGACACTACGGAACCCGCTTTGTATTGGGCTGCAGCATCCGACGTGACGCGGAATTCTTGGATGATTTCACCGGCTTCCACGCCTGCTTTCGCAAGGTGACCGGCTTCTGGCTTGGTCACACGCGAAGCTTTGCGTGCGCCGAACGTGACCTGCAAGGCCACGTAGCCGTCGTTCTCTTGGGATTTGATCTGGGTAACACGGTTGTTAGACACGTCTACCACCGTGACAGGAACTGCGTCCCCGTCATCGGTGAATAGGCGCATCATGCCTACCTTGCGGCCCAGCAACCCTAGGGAGTTGCTTTGACTCATTTTTTTCTCCGTAACTTCCACCCATGTAACTGCAATTGGCTACACGGTTTTGGTGTGAAAGACTGTTAATAAAACCGCGCCAAAACAGAACCCTGTTTTGACGCAGCCTTGGAGTATAGCCCGCACTTGCGTTTTCAGCAAGTGCGGGCTATTTCCTTGGGGTGGTAGCGGTTTTCGCTTGCGCGAAAACCACACCGTTTGCTTATTGCAGCTTGATTTCGACGTCCACGCCAGCAGGCAGATCGAGCTTCATCAACGCGTCAACAGTCTTGTCCGTTGGGTCAACGATGTCCATCAGACGCTGGTGCGTACGGATTTCAAACTGGTCGCGGCTGGTCTTGTTGACGTGCGGCGAACGCAGGATGTCGAAACGCTTCATGCGGGTTGGCAGGGGCACGGGACCCTTGACAATCGCGCCGGTGCGCTTGGCGGTATCCACAATTTCAGCGGCCGATTGGTCGATGAGCTTGTAATCAAAAGCCTTCAGGCGGATGCGGATTTTTTGCTTGGTAGACATGGTGCTTCCTTGTCAAATTAAGCAATGATCTTGGCAACCACGCCGGCGCCGACGGTCTTGCCGCCTTCACGGATGGCGAAACGCAGACCTT
>NZ_JBWKVR010000014.1:0-145443 GCF_059421805.1 Rhodoferax sp. GW821-FHT02C08 | reverse complement strand
CCGTTCGACTTGCATGTGTAAGGCATGCCGCCAGCGTTCAATCTGAGCCAGGATCAAACTCTATAGTTCGATCTTGAATTTTTTGCCCCTGACTTTTACCGCCAGGGGCCACTCATAAATTGGAATCGACGCAAAACTCAACAAGTGAATTTCACATCTATTTACTTCATGAGCGTTTGTAGTGCCATGCACTAGTTCCGAAGAACTTGGCAATCGCATTCAAACGCCCACGCTTATCGGCTGTATATTTTTAAGGATCAGCCAGTCGACTTTTACATCAACCAGCTTGACTCACTGTGATCAGCGAAGCCTTGTATTCTAGCATGCTTTTTAGAGCATGAGAGCTAATTTTTTCTCCTTACCGCCAACTACGGGCCACCTAGGTGACCCTCATCAGGGTAGCCTTAGAGTATATACCGGATTTACACCGCGCCCCTCCATGCCACAAATTTAGTTGCTTAATCACGGAGCCGTGGTCCTACCGTTCAGCGCATCCTAAACCCTCCACCAGCAGTCATTCACGGGCACAAACCACGAGGCAGGATAATCGCCACAACATGGCACTCATTACCCTACTCGACGCCCAACTGGCTTTTGGTCACGTCGCACTGCTCGACAAAGCCGCTTTTTCACTTGAAACCACGGAGCGTGTGGGCCTCATTGGCCGCAACGGGGCTGGCAAGTCATCCATGCTCAAGATTCTGGGTGGGCTGGAAAAGCCTGATGACGGCACGATGCATGTACAGCAAGGCTTGCGCATTGCCTACGTGGCCCAAGAACCAGCCCTAGACCCAGAAGTCACCATCTTCAAAGCCGCCAGCGTAGGACTTGCCACCGTCATTGAAGCCCGGGATCTGTATCTTTCCGGCGCCGAAGGGGTAGACCTGGACGCATTGCAATCTCAAATTGAAGCCTTCGATGCGTGGAATTGGGAGCAACGCGTGGAAGAAACTCTGCACCGCCTGCATCTAGACCCCGAGGCCATCGTCGGAACTTTATCTGGGGGCACCAAAAAGCGCGTGGCACTCGCGCAAGCGTTGGTTGCCAAGCCAGACGTGCTACTACTTGACGAGCCGACCAATCACCTGGACCTGGACTCTATTGAGTGGCTGGAAGATCTGCTGATCGACTTCAAAGGGAGCCTGATTACCATCACCCACGACCGCAGCTTTCTGAACCGCGTCGCCACCCGCATTGTGGAACTTGACCGCGGCAAGCTCGGCTCCTACCCTGGCAACTTCGAACAATATGTACTGCAGAAAGAAGAGCAGCTAGCACAAGAGGCCGTTATCAGCGCAAAGGCCGACAAGCTACTGGCACAAGAGGAAATCTGGATACGCAAGGGTGTGGAAGCGCGCCGCACCCGCAGCCAAAGCCGCATCAGCCGCCTAGAAACACTGCGCAGTAGCCGTGCCGCGCGCCGAGAGGCACAAGGTAGCGTCAATCTGGATGTGGCGTCTGGCCAGTCCAGTGGCAAGATCGTGGCGGAGCTCACCGATGTCAGCAAGTCCTTCGGCGACAAGGTCATCGTCAAGGGCTTCAGCGACGTAATTTTGCGTGGTGACAAGGTCGGCTTACTCGGAGCCAATGGGGCGGGCAAAAGCACTTTGCTCAAGCTCATTCTGGGCGAAATCCAGCCAGATAGCGGCAAGGTACGCCAGGGCGCGAATTTGCAGATCGCTTACTTCGACCAGATGCGCAACGCACTGGATCTGGATGCCACACTGGAGGACTTCATCAGCCCCGGCAGCGAATGGATCGAGATTGGCAACCAGCGCAAACACGTCAAGAGCTATCTGAGCGACTTCCTGTTCTCAGCAGCGCGCGCCAATTCGCCGGTTCGCTCCCTGTCTGGCGGCGAACGCAACCGCTTATTGCTGGCCCGGTTGTTCGCACGCCCTGCCAACGTGCTGGTGCTGGACGAACCGACCAACGACCTGGACATCGACACCCTGGAACTGCTGGAAGACCTGCTGCAGAACTACGACGGCACGGTCTTCCTGGTCAGCCATGACAGGGCATTCCTGGACAACGTGGTTACCAGCATCATTGCCCATGAACCAGAGGAGCGCCCGGGCTTCTGGCGTGAATACGAAGGCAGCGTGCAAGACTGGTTGATCCAGAGCAAACGCGCCAAAATGATCGCAGAAACCAATAGGAAAAACACGCCACAGCGCGCGTCATATCAACATGTTTTGCTATCAAATACAGAGCAAAAATCAACAGTTACAACGCCCACGGCGGGAAAGGCCCGCAAGCTCAGCTTCAAGGAACAACGTGAACTGGACGGCTTGCCCGCCCAGATTAGCCAGTTGGAACAGGAGCAGGCCGCCATCAACGCGGAGTTGGCCGATGGCCGCATCTACTCTGCGGACGCCGCCAAGGCTACGGCCCTGGCACAACGCAACGCAGAGATCGACGAATTATTGTTAGCTGCGCTAGAACGCTGGGAAATGCTCAGCAGCTGATTGCTATGGTAATGATAGCCGCATGCGCAGATAGGATCTGCGCATGCGGCCGATTTCTTTAGCCATCCAGCATGACATTTGCCACCATCAAATGCGGTTGTGCAAACGGTCGCCACCAGCGCCCAGCTTGGCCAGCAACGCAGGGGCAATTTTGTCTAACGGCAGAACTTCATCCGCGGCGCCATGGGCAATGGCCTCGCGCGGCATGCCAAACACCACGCAGCTGGCCTCGTCTTGCACGTAGTTGTAGCTACCTTTGTCGTGCATTTCACGCATGGCGCGCGCGCCATCGTTGCCCATACCAGTGAGCATGATGCCGTAGGCATTCCGTCCGACCATCTCAGCACACGAGAGAAACAAAACCTCTACCGATGGGCGGTGTCGGTTAACGGGCTCGCCATCCTCCACAACCGCCACATAGTTCGCTCCGCTGCGCCCCACCCGGAAGTGCTTGCCGCCCGGCGCAATATAGGCGTGGCCTGGCAGTATCCGTTCACCATGCACCGCCTCCTTGACCGTGATCTGGCACAAGCTGTTAAGCCGGGCCGCAAAGCTGGTGGTGAAGCCAGGTGGCATATGCTGGGTGATCACAATAGCGGGTGCATCTGCAGGCATACGCACCAAAATTTCCTTAATCGCCTCAGTGCCGCCGGTGGATGCCCCTATACAGATCATTTTCTCTGTCGACAAACGCCCGATCAAGGTATTAGCAGGACGCGCTACCGGCGTAGGTGGAGCACCAATTTGTTCACCCAATGCCAACGCCGGAGGACGGCGGAACTGGGCCACCGATGCAACGCGCACCTTGTCCACGATTTCTGCAGCCAGATCCTTCAAACCGTTCGCCAAACCGATGCGAGGTTTAGCCACAAAATCTACAGCCCCCAACTCCAGGGCTCGCATAGTGACCTCTGCCCCCTGGGCCGTCATGGTGGAAATCATCACCACAGGCATGGGGCGCAGGCGCATCAAACGCCCTAGGAAATCGATACCGTCCATGCGCGGCATTTCCACGTCCAAGGTAATCACATCGGGATCCAGGCTGCGGATCATTTCCCGCGCAATCAAAGGGTCGTTGGCCGCACCTACGCACTCCATATCGGCTTGACGGTTGATGATTTCTGTCAACAAACTGCGCACTAAAGCCGAATCGTCCACCACCAACACACGGATCTTCTTCATCACCCCACCTGACTAAAACAAATCGACCGACCCACCCGAAGTGGACTTCACCACCGTAGCCACGTTGCCACGTCGCTCGGTCACCGCCTGGTCTGGATGCGCATGGGCCAAACGCTTCACCATGGCCTTACCTGTAACAGGGAAAAAGCATACCTTGCGCGGATAAATGTCCAACACATCTTGCGAGAGCAGCGGAATACGCTCCGTCTGCAAGTAATCAATTACAAACTGCGTATTGCGCTCGCCCACATTCATAGTGGTGAAGTTGGACATCACCTGACCGCCACCAAAAATCTTGGCCTGCATGGTTTCCCGGCGAGCTCCGCTCTTGAGCATCTCATTGATAAGCAGCTCCATGGCGTATGAACCATAGCGCCCCGCCCCCGAACCATCATCGCCATCAGGCAGCATGAAATGGTTCATACCCCCGACCTGAGCACGACTGTCCCACAGACATGCCGCAATGCAGGACCCCAGCACCGTCATGATGACCAGGTTCTCATCCGACACAAAATACTCACCAGGCAGTACCTTGACAGCATTGAACTGGAAGTGGTGATCTGCATAGAAAAAAGAAGCTTCACCCGGCTTGCGAGGACGGCTCTTCAACTGCTCCAGCGTGCAGTTACGTTCGCTCAACGGCCTGCCACCGGGTGTTGCGCCCACACGTGCGGCACGACGACGGTCGGCATCCGGCCCAATGGGGAACTCACCCGCCGCCATGCGCTGGGCGAGAGTAGGACCGGCAGTTCTAGGAATATCCATAGTCGTCAATCGTCCAACGCAATAGAGCCTACCGCCTGCATACCAAACCATGAACCGCCATGGGGCAAAAAGCCTTCAGCAGCGTTCATAACACGTCTTTCCACGCAAGATGAACAGGTCCCGGGACTCACTGAAATTTTCCGCATGACCCACAAACAACATACCACCGGGCTTCATGACACGATGAATGCGCTCCAGCACAGCACGCTGGGTTGCCGCATCAAAATAAATCATGACGTTGCGACAAAAGACAACATCAAACGGATCCCGAAACGGCCAGTCGTTGCGAATCAAATTGATACTAAGGAAATCAATCATGCGGCGCAGTTCTGGCTTGATGCGTACCAGACCAGCGTTTTCACCCTTACCACGCAGTAAAAATTTTTGCATGCGAGCCTGGTCCAACCCCTTGAGATTGTCCAGGCGATAAATGCCCTGAGCCGCCGATGCCAACACCTTGGAATCAATATCACTGGCCGCCAACTTGAACGCAGCGCCAGCGCCCAGGGACTCCATCGCGGTCATGGCGATCGAATACGGCTCTTCACCCGTAGAAGATGCACTGCACCAAACATTCCAAGGCGTTGCAGCAGGTCGAGACTTCAGCAAGGCAGCAAGCATTTCAAAATGGTGCTGTTCTCGAAAAAAAGCGGTGAGATTGGTGGTGAGGGCATTCACAAACTCCTGCCACTCGGGACCATCGGAACGCTCCAGCCACCCCAGGTATTCATGAAAACTGCCATGCCCCGTTTCACGCAATCTGCGGGACAAGCGGCTGTACACCATGGCATGCTTGCCATCATGCAACTTGATACCCGCATGCTTGTATATCAGCGACTGCACGCGCTCAAAATCAGCGTCCGTCCAAATGAACTCACGGCCCTCTGCAACAGGACCGTTACTGGCTGCAGCAGGTGAATAGCTCTGAAGCATGGAGGGGCGCGGTTCAGTCGGCAGACAAGGCCATATCGGCGCCGGACATCAGCCTCTCAATATCCAGCAAGATCAGCATCCGCTCATTGACCGAGCCCAGTCCCAATATGCAGCCGTTGTCGATGATGCTTTCGATATCCGGAGCAGACTTGATGCTGTCAGCCGCAAGCTCAAGCACGTCACTGACAGAATCCACGACGATACCCACAATACGGCTACGCAGATTCAAAATGATGACCACCGTAAAGCTGTTGTATTCAGCCTCCGAACAATTGAACTTGAGCCGCATGTCCACAATAGGCACGATGGTGCCACGCAAATTAACCACCCCTTTGATGAAGGTTGGCGCATTGGCGATACGCGTAGGAGGTTCGTATCCACGAATTTCCTGCACCTTGAGAATGTCGATGCCGTACTCTTCCTGGCTCAACCTAAAAGTCAAATACTCCCGTGCAGCAGTAGTCAAATCACCTGCTCGTTCCATTGCACCCATATCTCTCTCCTTCAAGGTCTAACAGTTTGTGCTTACGCTGCAGCATCAATGGCGCGAACGACGCACCAACGCACCAATATCCAGAATCAAAGCCACTTTACCGTCACCCATGATGGTGGCTCCAGAAACATTGGAGACTTTGCGGTAATTGGACTCGAGGTTCTTCACCACAACCTGGTGCTGCCCCAACAACTCGTTCACCAGCAAAGCCACGCGGCTGCCTTCTGACTCCACGACCACCATGATGTTGTTGGCCTTATCAGCATCAAGAATTGGCACCTGGAAGATCTTTTCCAGGGAGATCACGGGCATATATTCCTCGCGAACCTTCACCAATTGCGAGCCCTGTGCAACCGTACTAACCGACTCATCATTGACTTGGAAAGACTCCACTACAGATGACAGCGGCAGTATGTAGACCTCATCCCCCACACTGACTGACATCCCATCCATGATGGCCAGTGTCAACGGAAGGCGTACAGACACCTTCATGCCAAAACCTTCACTGGAATCAATATCAACAGTTCCGTTGAGCGAAGCAATATTGCGCTTGACCACGTCCATACCGACGCCACGTCCAGACACATCGGTTACGACATCAGCGGTAGAAAAACCTGGGGCAAAAATCAGCTGCCACACTTCTGAATCAGACATGCTGTCACTGACATCCAGTCCACGCTCTCGGGCCTTGCGTAGAATTTTCTCGCGCGACATACCACGGCCATCGTCTCGGACTTCAATCACGATAGAACCGCCTTGGTGCGCGGCAGACAAGGTAATCGTGCCATTTTCAGACTTGCCTGCCGCAAGACGTTCCTCCGGCATTTCAATACCGTGGTCGCAGCTATTACGAACCAAATGGGTCAATGGATCAGTAATCTTCTCTACCAAGCCTTTGTCCAGCTCCGTCGCTTCACCCTGAGTCACAAAATCCACCTTCTTGCCCAAGCGGTTTGCCAAATCACGCAGCATGCGGGGAAAGCGGCTGAAAACGATCGACATCGGAATCATGCGAATAGACATCACAGATTCTTGCAAGTCCCGGGTATTGCGGTCCAGATCCGCCAGACCTGCAAACAATTGCTGGTGCATGGCCGGATCCAGTCCCTGGCTGTTTTGGGCCAGCATGGCCTGGGTGATAACCAACTCGCCCACCAAGTTGATCAGTTGATCAACCTTTTTAATATCAACGCGAATGGTAGTGGCCTCAAGAGGCGTCTGAGCGGCCGCTTTAGGCTCTGCCTTACCCCCTTTGGGTCCATCCGCAGAGACGACTACAGCACGCTCCTCTGGGTGACCTGGCGCCCCCACAAAGAAACCATACTCCTCCTCTCCTGAGGACACTGTTGCAGCAGTAACCTCTGCAACCAGCGGTGTCGCCTCCGCCACGACAGCATTTGCTGCTTCAGCCCGATCACGAATCAAGACTTTTTCTTTGGCAACATGAAACACAAACAAATCGAGCAAATCTGCATCTGAAGACGTCGTTTCAACCGCAAAAACACGGGTGTCAGGCTGATCGCTCGGCAAACTGGTCACGGAACCCAGGCCTGGAATATCTCTGAACAACTCCTGCACAGGATCAGCTTGCTCTGGACGTTCCAGTGGACCAATCCGAATCTCCAAGGAGCGGGTTCCACTTGGCTTGCTACTGGCCATAGGGGCCACGGCAACAGCTGGTACAGCGGGAGCAGGCGCGGCCACGGCTGGAGGCGGGACTTCACCAGCAGCCAGTATGCTGATTCGCTTGACCAAAGCAGACGTAGAAACCGCCGTCCCCTCGCCACCTGCTTGGTGCCGCGCCAACAAACTACGCGATGCGTCTGCAGACTCCAGCAAAGCATCAATCATGGGGGGAATCAACTTCAACTCATGCCGCCGCAAACGGTCGAGCAAAGACTCCATTTGATGGGTCAGCTCGGCTACATCCGAAAATCCAAATGTGGCTGCACCGCCTTTGATGGAGTGGGCGCAACGAAAAATTCCATTGAGCTCTTCATCATCCGTATTAGCTAGGTCCAGATCCAGCAGCATCTGCTCCATTTGATCCAAATTTTCGCCAGCTTCTTCAAAGAATATTTGATAGAACTGCGTCAGATCAAAATCAGCGCCTGAACTCTCTTGGTGCATCTCAGCCATACAAACTCCTGTGTTGCCTTACCAAACCACCGTTGGTCAGCGAATAACTTTTTGAATTACTTCGATCAGTCGTGTGGGGTCAAAAGGTTTCACAAGCCACCCCGTCGCGCCAGCACTGCGGCCAGCCTGCTTCATCTGATCGCTTGACTCCGTAGTCAAGATCAGAATAGGGATGGTCTTGAACTTGGGATGCTCTCGCAGGAGCCGGGTCAGACCTATTCCGTCAAGCCGCGGCATGTTTTGGTCCGCAAGCACCAAGTCAATGGTATGGGACTGGGCCTTTTCGAAAGCATCTTGCCCGTCGACAGCCTCGATGACTTGATAGCCAGCCCCGGTCAACGTGAATGACACCATCTTTCGCATTGAGGGTGAGTCGTCAACGGCAAGAATCGAATACATGAAAAACTCCAGCTAAAGAAGAGAGTGCTCGTGGATGTTAAATACAGAGTTTGGGCGACTAAAAAAGCTCAACAGAGCCAGCGTCCATCTCGCTTTGAGTTACCGGGTTAGGGCGATCTGGAGACAACGCCTCAAACGGCGCGGCCTCTTCCCCTTCTTCTTGGCCCATGGTTTCCGACGCCAAACGAAAGGCACAACCTTGCAGCATCAGAGTGGTGTGCACAATCAATTGCGAGGCCATATCCTGAAACTGCAGCTCAGTAACTGCTGCGCGGAGATTGCTCCGAACGTCTTCTACCTCAGGAGTGTCAGGCAAAGGTACAGACTGCAGACCCAAATTCACGCTGTTGAAGCGAGTCATCAGGTTATCCATCGTATGGCTCAGCAGACCTTCCAACCGGCTGAGGTCGTGCATCACCACCATCAAAGAATCCTGCAGCTCAGCAACCAGCATTACCGGCAGCTTAACTACGGGTCCTGTAGATATGGAAGGCTCTGTTTGCATGTATTCTCCGTCGCTGCAGGAAAGCCCTTGGACAAATTGCCTCGTTATAGACGGATAGTAATTCTATTTCACATCCTGTTACCGAAAATCTGCAAAATCAATCGAACCAGCCCATCAAGCGTGGCTACTTCCGCGTATTTTTCACATCATTTTCAGTAAACGTACGGCATGCAAAACACCACCGACGTCCGTCCAATCCAGGTACTTCACCTAGAAGACTCCATAGTCGACCACGAACTGGTCGTCATGGCGTTGCGTAGACAAGGCTTGACGTGCGAGGTCTCCCGTGTGGAAACCCTCGAAGCCTTTGATAGGTTAACGCAAACATCAACATTTGACGTCATTTTGGCGGATTACAGGTTACCAGGCTTTACTGCAATAGATGCCTGGGACCACCTTCAGCAGCAACATGGTCCACCGCCCTTTATCCTGCTATCGGGTGCTATCGGTGAGGCTGCCGCAGTGGATGCCATCAGATTGGGGTTTAGTGACTACCTTTTGAAAGATGACATCAACAAGCTGGCGCACGTGATGGCCCGCGCCATTGAGGTGCGAGAAACGCGTATAGCCAAGGAGCGGGCAGATATGGAATTGGCCGCATCGGAACGTAAACTGGGCGAACTTGCAGAGCATCTGCAATCGTCCATCGAGCAAGAGCGTGCGGCTATTGCGCGAGAGGTACATGATGACATTGGCGGAGCTTTAGCCGCAGTAAAAATGGACCTGGCTTGGCTGGCAAGACACCACAAAGACGCAGCATCCCGAGGACATATTGGCTCGGCGCTGGAGATGTTACAACACGCTCTAGGCGCCAGCCAACGCATCATGATGAATCTGCGCCCGCCCATTCTTGACCAAGGATTGGTAGCCGCAGTCCAATGGCTGGCACACAGCTTTCAAAAACGGACAGGTATAGCGACATCAATACATGCCACCAGCGACAAGATGCATGTCAATAAAGACATTCAACTTGTCGCCTACCGCACGGCACAGGAAGCCCTCACCAATATATCCAAGCATGCAGAATGCAGCGCTGTCAGCATAGAGCTGACCGATGAAGAAGGCGTACTAACGCTGGAGATCGCCGACAATGGCAAGGGCCTGCACAAATCCTTCCTGGAAAAACCCAAGGCATTTGGCCTACGGGGACTGCATGAGAGAGCCAAAACCGTGGGGGGATGGCTGGACATCAGCAATCGAGGAGGAGTTGGCACCTCAATTATTTTGTCGGTCCCCCTACCTCACGATATGACAGAGATGCGAGTAGGGCAGCCCCCATGATCCATGTAGTTTTATGTGACGACCACGCTATGGTCCGACGCGGCATACGCGACATGCTGTCGGAGTCTGTCGACATCCAAGTCACGGGAGAGGCCGCAAGCTACGCCGAAGTACGTGAATTGCTGCGCACCACGGCATGTGATGTACTGGTACTCGACTTGAATATGCCCGGGCGAGGAGGCATGGAGGTGCTGGCCAGCCTGCGCGAAACCGATTCGCCCATAAAGGTATTGGTAGTTTCCATGTTCCCCGAAGACCAGTACGCCATTCGCTGCCTGCGAGCTGGTGCGCAAGGCTATTTAAACAAAGCCGGAGACCCTGAGGAACTAGTATTGGCGGTCCGGACAGTCATGATGGGCCGCAAATATGTAACACCTGAAGTTTCTCAGATGCTGATAGACAGCCTGTCCAAACCCCTACTGGAGCTGCCACACGCAGCCCTCTCCGAACGGGAGATGCAGACATTGGTGAAAATCGCCTCAGGCAAACGACTGTCGGATATTGCAGAAGAATTGCTGCTGAGCCCCAAAACTGTCAGTGTGTATAGGACCCGCGTACTGGAAAAGCTCAAACTGACGAACAACGCCGAGCTCACCGTTTACGCAATTCGCAACAACCTGGTTTAGTCGTGCCCCGCACCCCCATCTGACCATCATTTGGCAGTGAACAGATCGATAGCCTTTTCCATCAACGCCATCACAGGCTGGTCCAACATGGGCAAAGTAATAGTGACCCCCACGAGCCCCATAGTCAACGTGACCGGAAAGCCTATGGAATAAATATTCATCTGTGGCGCCACGCGGGAAATAACCCCCATGGCTAAGTTAACGAACAGCAGCATGCCTATCATGGGCAGAGCAATCCACAGAGCGCTAGAAAACAAGCTGGATCCCAAGGCATACAGCTTGATGTTCTGCAGGGTGTCAAAAAAATTGCCATCCACCGGGAAACTCTCAAAACTCTTGATCACCGCCATCAAGACGATCAAGTGTCCATTCATCACCACAAACAACAAAGTCGACATATGCCCCATGAAACGGGACACAGCGCTGACCTGGGCGTTGCTGGAAGGGTCAAAAAATGAAGCGAAGTTCAAGCCCATTTGCAAGCCAACCAACTCCCCGGCCAACTCTACCGAAGTAAACACTAACCGCACCGCAAAGCCAATTGACAAGCCCACGCCAACCTGCTGCACGACAGCCCCCAAGGCCTGGGGACTATTCAAGCTCACCAACGGTTGGCCTGCCAATCCGGCTTGCGCGGCGAAGGCTACAAAAAAAGCCAAGCCGATCTTTACCCGCTGGGGAATGGAACGAATTGAAAATACCGGCGCCACACTGAACAAAGCCAGGACGCGCAGGAAGGGCCACACGATGGGCGATAGCCATGCCGCAAGCTGCGCCTCGGTAAACGTAATCACCGGAGCAGCCCTTGCTTACAAAACCAGCGTCGGAATGGACTCAATTGTCCTGCGGATGTAATCAACCAAGGTCGCCAACATCCATGGCCCAGCAATCGCAAAGGTCAACATCGCAGCAATCAGTTTTGGGACAAACGACAAGGTTGCCTCATGGATCTGCGTAATCGCCTGAAAGATACTAACCACCAAGCCGACGACCAGAACCACCGCCAGAACCGGCGATGACACCAACAATAGCAGCCACAAGGCCTCTTGCCCCATGGTGAGCACCATTTGAGAGTTCATAGAAATCTTCGGTTACTGCACGAAACTGGCTGCCAATGAGCCAATCAACAAGTTCCACCCATCGGCCAGCACAAACAGCATCAACTTGAACGGCAATGCCACCAAAACTGGCGACAGCATCATCATCCCCAATGACATCAATACACTGGCCACCACAATATCTATCACCAGGAACGGGATGAAAATCATGAAGCCAATCTGGAATGCAGACTTCAGCTCACTGGTAACGAATGCAGGCACCAAAACACGGAGCGGGGCAGTTTCAGAGGTGACGCTTGAGTCAAGCCGGGCCAGCTTGGCAAACAAAGCAAAATCTGACTGTCGTGTTTGCTTCAACATAAACTGACGCACAGGCGCCTCGCCCTTATCCAAGGCTTGCTCAAACGTGAGTGCGTTGGTGGTGTACGGCAGGTATGCGTCTTGGTAGACGCGGTCAAATGTCGGTCCCATGACAAAGAATGTCAAAAATAAAGACAAGCCCACCACAATTTGATTGGGGGGGGTGGATTGCGTACCCAAGGCCTGACGCAACAAAGACAGCACGATAACGATCCGCGTGAAGCCCGTCATCATGAGCAAAATGGCGGGCAAAAAAGACAGCGCCGTAAAGAACAGTAACGTCTGGATCGGCACCGAGTAACTTACCCCCTGCCCCGGCGCCCCAATCAACAACGGCAAGGTGCCCGCCTGCGCATACGCCTGACCCGACACCAGGCTGCCGCTGATAAGGCAAACCCAGAACAACCAAAATCGAAACAAGCGCACCTTAGACACCACTCACGCCCTGATCATGCAACGAAGACGCTACAGCGGCATAGCTTGGCGGCGAAGCCACGAGAGGAGCACTGTGCAGACAGGTAATATTTTGAGTAGTAACCCCCAGAACCAGCCAAGTCCGCGCATTGTCCGGTCCAACCTCAACAGTAACCACCTTTTGCTGCGGGCCAACAGCCACGACAGACACCAAGCGGGAACCACTCACATTGACGGGTAGCCCTCCACCTACACGCCGCTGCATCCATTTGACCGCCAATGGCACCATCGATAACAAGGCGACAAACAGCACAACCACGAGCAAGGTCTGACCCATCATATGGATTACCCCTTGCTCAAACGCTTCAAACGCTCAGAAGGCGTGACCACGTCCGTCAAACGTATGCCGAACTTATCGTTGACCACCACAACCTCCCCTTGCGCAATCAAATAGCCGTTGATCAACACATCCATGGGCTCCCCCGCAAGCGCATCCAGCTCAACCACAGAGCCCTGGGCTAACTGCAAAATATATTTGATAGGCACCTTGGTGCGCCCCAACTCCACCGACAGGGTCACCGGAATATCCAAGACCATATTGATGTCTTGAGAGGTGCCATCCTTGCCTACCGCCGCGCCACCACCGAACAAAGGACCGCCTTGGTCATCGCCCTCTACTTTCGTATCCGACACTTTTTGCTCTTCCAGAGCCTCCGCCCAAGCGGCCATCGGATCGTCATCTTCCGGTTTTTCATCCGTTGCCATTTAATTCTCCCGGGACATTACTTTCATTACCACGCAAGCACTCTTCAATACGGATCGCGTACTTTGAATTGTGCGTTCCATACTGGCACTCAAATATAGGTACGCCACCAATGGAGGCCCGAATCCGCGGCTCCCGCTCCAGCTCGATGAAGTCTCCCGGCTTCATGCTCAGCAGTTGCTCCACCGTTGCTTCCGCCTGGGCCAGCTCGGCCACCAGGGTCACTTCGGCGGCTTGGATCTCCCGACTCAGCAAGGTAATCCAACGACGGTCCACCTCGACAGAATCACCCTGGGTAGACGAATACAGCACATCACGTATTGGCTCCAACGTCGAATACGGCATGCAAATATGAATGGCACCAGCGATGTCTCCAATTTCCAGCTGGAACACCGTAGACACCACAATCTCACTAGGCGTCGCAATATTGGCGAACTGAGGCTGCATTTCCGAGCGCTGATAGTCAAGCTCCAGCGGATATATACCGTGCCAGGCTTTCTTGTACTCGGCGCAAATCACATCAACCAACCGGTTGATCACGCGCTGCTCGGTCATGGAAAACTCACGACCTTCGATGCGTGTCTGGAATTTGCCTACGCCGCCATACAAGGTGTCGATGACACCAAAGACCAAGGATGGCTCGCATACGATCAGGCCACTGCCGCGCAGAGGGCGAATGGCCATGATGTTGAAATTGGTTGGCACCGCCAGCTCACGCAAAAAAGCGCTATACCGCCGAACCGACACGGTACCAACGGATACCTCGGGGCTTCTGCGGATGAAGTTGAACAAACCGATGCGAAAGTTGCGGGCAAAGCGCTCATTGACCACTTCCATGGTGGGCATCCGACCACGGACAATTCGCTCCTGACTGGAGATATCGTAGTTACGAATCTCCCCCGTCTCAAAAACCTCTTCAGCCGCTTTTTGACTCTCGCCAGTCACCCCTTCCAACAGGGCATCAACCTCTTCTTGCGATAAGAATGATTCACTCATGAAGCAGCTCCATGATCAGCCATCATTGGATGATAAAACTTGAAAACAAAATGCTTTGAATGGGGTTCGCAGCTGCGGTATGTTTCTTTTTAGCGGCCTTTTTCTTGGAAGCCGCATCAGCAGTCGCCTCCTCTGGATCCACGTCTTCTACCTCGTAGCCCAAGGGCGCAGAAACCGCGCGCAAGATGTCGTGCGCCAGCTTCTCTTTGCCTTCCTTGCTCAACAACTCTTCCGATGTGCGCTGCGAAATAAGTAACAAAATTGCACTACGTATGCTTGGCAAATAAGCTTTCACAGCATCCGACACATGCTGATCATCCACGCCGATGGTGACACCAATCTGGGCAAATTTCTCACCACCCGGATCGGCTAAATTCACAACCATATTGTCCATGGGCAGAAATACGGGTGGCGTCCCATGCTTAGCCTCAGCGTGCGCAGCCGGCGCAGCCTCCTCACCATCTTCCGCAGTCGCAGAGTGGCGTAAAAAGAAAAACCAACCACCACCCGCCAAAACCAAGATAAGCACAACCGCCACAATAATGACGATCATTTTTTTACCCTTGGGCTTGGGCGCAGTTGCATCAGCGGCAGCAGGTGCAGACACAGTAATTCCTTCCAGATAGGGTCAACAGCGATTGACCCTCAACACCAGTTCAATCGCATGACCCATTATTGAGCCACACGAAAGATGCGATAGCCAGATAAGCGCTGAAAAACAGCTGCAATCGTGTGGCTACCGGCCCATCAGCCTGCGCTATACAAACAAATCAACAGCACGCCCTGAACCCCGGGGCAGGGCCACAGGTCGGGTTACAACCTCTTCACGTGCCTGGCGGGTATTGCTTTGCACGGTTTCTGACGGTGCTCTACGCTCTCGGGCGCCCGTGTTTTCCGCGCCGGATGAACCGACCGACATACCCGAAAGCACCATTCCCTCGCTCTGCAACAAATCCTTCAGGTGCCCCGACGCGCCAGTCAAAAACTCACGGGTTTCAGCCTGGTCCGAACGAAAGGCAACGTGAGCCTCGTTGCCAGACAAAGAGATATGAACCTCGACAGGCTGAGAATCCCCCCCGTTGAACGTCAACTCAGCATTTTGCACCCCTTGCGAAATCCAATAGCTGACTTGGTCCGCCACAGCCCTCTCTGGACTCGCCTGGGACAAATCCACAGATTTTGACGCGCTCTCAAACTGCACGGTCGGCGTGAAATGCTGCAGAGCATGCCCCCCCTCGGAGGACTTGCCCGCTTCGCCGACCTTCGTGTCCACCGAGGCAAGCTTATGTGCCTCGGTAGTCTCCGTAACAGCTTGCATTGCAGAAGGCTCAACAACAGGCAACATGAAAGCACCGCCACCCAGACTACTCAAACGGTCTGCACGTGCATCCGCCGCAGTGCCCAGCATGGGTTTCGCGCCTCCTTTTAAGCCAAGCTCGGTGTCCGACTGCGCCAATTCGAAAGCCGAAGAGTCCTTCTTGGTCATGCGACTCTGGATCTGCTCGAACACCGACGCATAGTTAGCCATACCTACGGAGTTGGCCCGCGCATCTGCGGCCGAAGCCTGCGAACGCATATCTGCTGCAGCCGTAGCCACACCAGCCCCCGGATTCGCAACCAATGCAACCGACTCCGCACCCAAGCCATCTTGCGTTACCGCCGCATCGGCAGGGGCCGCATTGGCGGGCGGCACTGCCGGTGGAATGAAGCCCGCCATCGCCATAGCCGCGTCCGGGGTGGCGCCGTCTGCCACAGTCTTTTTGCCAGGCAACTTCTTGGCGGCCTTTTTGTCACCGACCGCGTCCGCATCTTTTGAGTCCTCGGTCTGCGATGCGTGATCCGACGACACCTCATCAGGCCTAGCATCCAGCCCATTCATGACCTCAGAGAACCCTTTGGATTCCTTCTCAGGCATCGTGGATTTTGCCGCGCTGGGCACAGCCTCGGCAACCCTGGGCACCGGAATTGCTGAAACACTTTCAATGCTCATGAAGTCACCTCACCAAACTGTTGATCCATCGATTTTCCAAAACGCTGCGCGGCAAACTCATCCGTTTGCTTTTGCTCACGACGACTCTGAGCACGATCCACCTCTTGCTGTTTTTTACGGCATATCTGCTTCAGTGTCGCCAAACGTATTTCAGCTTCAGCCAACTGCTTTTTTACGGCATCAACACGCCGAGCTTCCTCAGCCAGCATGCCCCGCTGCATCTGCATGGCCTGCTCCAGTCGCTCCATGAACTGGTAGTGGTGGCGCATCAACTCAGGTACAGCACAAGTTTGCGCCTGCACCATCCAGCGGTCTTCCGTCTCTTTGGCGTAGCTTTCCAGCTGATGCAGCTGATCGCGGGCCGCAATATAGCGCTGCTGCGCATGCCCCACCGCCTGGCTTGCAGCATCACGCTTACTACTGGCAACGCTCACCGCCACCGCCAAGGTCTTTAGCAACGTCATCTAGCGCCCGCCTGACGCGCAATGGCACGATCCATGCCCAGTACGCTTTGCTCCAGCGTACTGGAGACATACATGCCTTGCTGCAAGAATTCCGTCATACCCTCATTCAAACGGATGGCCTCATCCAAACCAGGATCCGACCCCATGGCGTAGGCACCAATTTGCAGAAGATCCCGCCCCTTCTGGTAACGTGAATTAATGATACGGAACCGTCTTGCCAACTCAAAGTGCTCTGGTGTTACCACGTTATGCATGACGCGAGAGGCAGACTGCTCTATGTCAATCGCTGGGAAGTGCCCGGCCTCGGCCAACGATCGCGACAGCACAATATGCCCATCCAGAATGGCACGGGCAGCATCGGCGATCGGGTCCTGTTGGTCATCACCCTCTGACAATACGGTATAGAACGCGGTAATCGACCCCACGCCATTGAGCCCATTCCCACTGCGCTCGACCAGCTGTGGCAATTTTGCAAAACAAGAAGGCGGGTAACCCTTGGTCGCAGGCGGCTCACCGATCGCCAGGGCAATCTCCCGCTGGGCCATCGCGAACCGGGTCAAGGAATCCATCAGCAGCAAAACATGCTGCCCTTTGTCTCGAAAATGCTCCGCCACTGCCGTCGCATAAGCGGCCCCTTGCAGACGCAGCAAGGGGGGCGCATCTGCAGGTGCCGCGACGACCACCGAGCGCGCTCGGCCTTCTGCCCCCAGGATGTCCTCGACGAACTCCTTGACTTCACGACCCCGCTCGCCAATTAGCCCCACCACAATCACATCCGCCTTGGTGTAGCGCGCCATCATGCCCAGCAAAACGCTCTTACCTACGCCAGAACCTGCAAACAAGCCGATACGTTGACCGCGCCCCACTGTCAGCATGCCGTTGATGGCACGCACACCCGTGTCCAACGGTTCCCGCACAGGATCTCGGTCCATGGCATTGATAGGCTGGCGGTCCAACGGTTCAGCAACGACATCCAGGATAGGCCCGGCGTGATCCAACGGCACGCCCTGCGCATCGACCACGCGACCCAACAAGCCGTCTCCTAGCGGCAATCGAAGCACACCAGCCGCGGCGGCAACCACGTCACGCGACGTATCGCCCAAGCGGGGAACAGAAACATAAGACGGAGCCGGCACCACGCTCGCACCACTACACAAGCCGTGCACATCGCCCGCAGGCATCAAATAAGCCCGATCATTGGAAAACCCCACCACCTCCACCAACACCGGGGCCGCACCATCCATCACGACATTGCACTGCGAGCCCACCGGAACACGAATACCTACAGCCTCCAGTACCAAGCCGGCCAATCGAGTCAGCGTGCCCCGCGCCTCCAACACGGTCCCGGCCTGGACGCGCTGCAATGCATCGTCCATGAAACGGCTCCAGACGCGCACATCTTCACGCGGCATCATCCGACTCCACCCAGGCAGATGCCAAACCCAATTGGGCAACGGCTCTCTCCCAGCGCTTCGACAAAGTGCCATCAATCACCATGCCACCAGACTCCACCAAGCACCCGCCGCGCTCCACAGATGGATCAGTCAGCCAAGTGACCGCAGGCAAGGAAAGCGCCTCTTTCATAGGAGCCTCCAGCACCACCCAGTCTTGGGGATGAAGCTTGACCACCGCCTTCTTGCCATCCATAACCAGCATGTCCAAGGCCTCACGCACCACCGGAATCAATGCAACAGGGTCCACACTCAGCTCCCGACGCACCACCTGCCGTGCCAAGCTGCAAGCAAGATCCAGAACCTGGCGGGCAATATCTTGCTCCACCTGTGCGAGCCGCTCCTGCATGGTTGAGAACAACTCAGCCAGCTTCTGCGCGGTTTCCACACCTTGGCTCTGCACAAAATCATCCAGTCTTTGGTTACCTTCGAGGGTAGCCTCCGCATGACCTTGGGCCAACCCAGCGTCATGGCCCTCGGCCCAGGCACGGTCAAGACGAACCTGTTCTGGCTCCTCCGGCTCAGCTTGTACAGGCTCCGGCAACTGCTCGATCACCAGAACAGGATCACCTACCGAACCAAATTGCCATTCCGCAACCGCGCCGATTTCCTCGCTGGGAATAAAGCGCGAATGGGAGCGGCTTTTAGACAAAGCTGTCATCACCACCCGATCCGATTACAACCTGACCTTCGTCCACCAGACGACGCACAATTTTGAGCACATCCTTTTGCTGGGCCTCGACCTCGGACAACCTCATGGGGCCACGAGACTCGAGATCCTCGCGCATGGTTTCGGCCGCACGAGTCGACATATTGGCCAGGATTTTTTCCTTCAACTCGGGGGATGCCCCCTTCAATGCCACGATCAAGGTCTCGGAAGCCACTTCCTTCAGCACCAGTTGGATGGACTTGTTGTCGAGCTTAATAACGTCGTCGAAGACGAACATCTTGTCCACAATCTTCTGTGCCAAATCAGAGTCGAAGCCCTTGATAGACTCAATCACGGTGCCCTCAATATTCGCACCCAGCAAGTTGATGATTTCCGCTGCCGTTTTGACGCCGCCGAGGGAAGTTTTCCGAATTTTGTCGCCACCTGCCAGCACCTTGAACAACACTTCGTTCAGATCCTTCAGCGCCGTGGGCTGGATACCTTCCAGGGTTGCAACGCGCAACAGCACCTCGTTACGCTGCCGCTCGGTCAGCTGCTTCAAGATGGCGGCCGACTGCTCATAGTCCAGATGGACCAGTATGGCAGCCACAATTTGGGGATGCTCGTTGCGCAGAAGCTCCGCCACAGACAACGGATCCATCCACTTCAAGCTTTCAATGCCGGATACATCACCGCCCAGCAAAATACGGTCGATCAGCAGAGACGCCTTGTCGTCACCCAAGGCTCGCCGCAGCACCGCCTTGACGTAGTCTCCGGTATCGGTCACCAGCAAGCTTTGAGCAGCCGCCGCATTAGTGAAACGCAGCAACACCTCGTCCACCTTGTCGCGCGTTACCGCCTTGGATTTGGCAATCGTTTCCCCCAGCTTTTGAACCTCCTTGGGGGAAAAATGCTTAAAAACCTCCGCAGCCTCTTCTTCACCCAAAGACATCAGGAAAATAGCTGCATCGGTGAGACCTTGTTCATCCATGGTGGTCTTTCAGTAAATGGCGCTCAAGAGCTGGATTCCCCATTAATCCACCCCCGGACAATATTTGCAACCGCAGTGGAGTTGGTTCTAGCCAACTGCCGTGCATCCTCCAGCCGCACTTGATGGTCCGTCGGCCCAAGCATGGGCACCCCGCCTGGCCCCATCAACATGGGGCGTTGAGGGTCATCCGCCACCATGGCATCCAACTGTCCACCTGGACCAGCCAGAACCGGCAAACCATCCGGCCCCACTGCACCCACCGCCAAAGGCTCCACCTTGGGTGCCATCATGGTCTTCATACCGGGCCGGATCAAGCCAAAAAGCACCAGCGCAGCCAAAACCACGGTGCCAATAGGCCAGGCCAGGCTACGCGCCACCTCCAGTGTCTGCGGTTGCTTCCACAGAGGGGTGTCATCCACCACGGCACTTTCAACCATGAAAGGCGCATTCATCAGATTTACCGAGTCACCACGGTCCTTGTTAAAACCAATCGACTCGCGCACCAGGGCTGTCATCTGCTCGATCTGCTGATCACTCAATGCCTTGGAAATCGGTTTGCCCTTGTCGTCCTCTGACACCATATGGTTCACAACCACTGCTGCACTCAGCCGCTTGATAGAGCCAGAGCCCCCGCGCACCACCCGCACGGTCTTGTCAACCTCGTAATTGGTCACCGACTCGCGTTTGGCTGGCGTTATATTGGCACCTGCAGCACCGCCACCGGCCACCGTCAATGGCGAAGACGCACCGTTGATAGGAGCCGTCGAGGAAGCCGGGGGCTGGTTGGTCGTCGCCCCCGGGATACCCGTTGCCGGATTTCCAGCGCCCGCACCAGCACCGGATTCAACCACTTGCTGGCTGCGTACCGCGCTAGTATCCGGCGACAAATTGGGTTTGTGCATTTCCGCCGTGGATTCCACTTGCGAAAAATCCACCTCGGCAGTCACCTGCGCTTTGACGTTCTGCCGCCCGACAATCGGCTCCAACATATCCAGAATGCGGCGGCTGTATTGCTGCTCAATTCTTTGCACATATTGCAGCTGCTCTGCATCCGCACCAGCCGCACCGTCAGGCGACTGCGATAGCAGCTTGCCTGTGTCATCCAGCACGCTGACCGCACTGGGTTGCATTTCTGGCACGCTGGACGCCACCAAATGCACGATGCCCGCCAACTGAGTCCTGTCCAGCGTCTGGCCTGGATTCAAACTCACCAAGATGGAAGCGGATGGCTTTTGCTGCTCTCTGAAAAACCCGTTCTGGTTGGGTAGCGCCAGGTGTACTCGGGCACTGGACACCGACGATAAGGCCTGGATAGAACGCGTCAACTCCCCCTCCAAGCCACGCTGAAAGGCCAGCCGCTCCTGGAATTGCGTCATACCGAACCGATTGGCTTCCATAATCTCAAAACCGGAGACCGAAGCTTTAGGCAAACCCAAGGAAGCCAGGCGCAAGCGCGTGTCATGCACACGATCCGCCGGCACCAGAATGGCGCCGCCGCCCTCCGTGTACTTGTACGGCACATTCATCTGGGTCAATTGAGCCACGATGGCACCGCCATCCTTGTCCGCCAGATTTGTATACAAAACACGGTACTCTTGCCGCCCGCTCATAAGAATCCCGGCAATAACCACCAAGACCAGCAATGCCAATCCAGCCCCCAGACGCAAACGCTGGGTGCGATCAAGCTTGGCCAGTCTTTCAGCAAATGGCGAAGAGCTAACGGGAATTTCAGCGACTGCAGACATCATGCTTTCCGGATCGGTATGGCGCGAGCTTGCTCCACGAACTGGGGTGATTATTCTGCCAAGCCCCCCAAAACAGCAGCGTGATAAGCCCGTGTTTTGACCACCATTTCGCCCAATGCTACCGCGCCCGCCTGGCTACGATCACTGCATAGGACCATTACCCTGGAGAAATCGCTATGGATCTCCGCTTGTCACCCATTTCGAGCACCCCGATCCCCCGCACGGGATCAACCATCCGTACCAACACCCCGACTGTGGGCGGCGCGGAAAGCGCTGGTTTTTCAACCGCCCTCAAAGGCGCGCTGAAAGATGTAAGCAATGCACAAAATACGGCAACCCAGCTACAGCAGGAGGTTCAGATGGAGAACCCCAATGTAAGCCTGGAAGAAACCATGGTCGCGATCCAGAAAGCGCAAATTGGCTTTCAGGCGACTCTGCATGTACGCAACCGCATGGTGCAGGCGTACAGCGACATCATGAATATGCAGGTCTAGCACCTGCACAACCGGGGTCCACGGACGCACCAGGCGCCGTGCCCCTCCCCTCTTCAGTGAACCACCTGGGGCCGACGCTCCAGCAGATGCTCAAACTGTTGAATCCAAGGCTCGGTCAGGTAACGGATCTCAGCGTCATTACGCAAGATACGTTGCATGATGCGGGCCTTTTCCGTTTTGTCTTCCGGGGTTAACTGTTCGGCATAGGACTGGTGGCGCAACTGCTCAATCAGCACCGCACACGCACCCTCATAACGCACCACTTCATCCCAATCTTCAACCTGGGCAGCCTGCAGCATCTTATGGCTGCTGTCTTCGATGGCTTTGTAATAGTCAATCAAGAGTTGCGACATGGTGTAAATCCGGCAATAGGTCTAAATTCAAGCGTTGCCAACCGAGGGCACATTGATGCTTTTCCAGGCATCAAACACCGGCACGATCAATTGGGTCACCTCCTCAACCAACGAAACATCGTTCTTGAGGTTGGCAGTGGTCAGTCGCAAAATACTGTAGTTGTATACACCATTCAAATTCACGGCCAACTCACCTCCAGCTTCCATATCCAGGCCAGACTTCAGCCCTTCTTCCAGGATGCGAACAGCTTTGCCAATCGCCTCCCCCTTCGTCTCGATATCGCCTCGGGCCAGGGCACCGCGTGCACTGTTCAAAGAGCGCAGCAGGGCTTCAAACAACAGGCAAATCACTTGGTGCGGGCTTGCGCCTTCAATGCTGGTTTGTGCACCAACTCGCTTATATGCAGAAGCTGCGCGCGCGCTGACTGGAGTAAACATGGTGATAGTGTCCGTTGGGCTTGTTGTATTAGTTATCGACACAGCACAAAAAAACTCAAGTCAAATTGTTAAAAAAAGTACCGTCTGATCCAAGCAATACAGCGCCACTTACTTGCTACTGCTATTCCAAATATCGACCTGCTGCGTGATGTACGAATTCAACGCCGTCAAGCCTGCCATCTTGGTATCCAGGGCGGTGTAAGTTTCCCGCAGACGCTTCTCCACCGATGCCGCACGCGCCGTCACTTTGTCCTGCTCTGTTGTGTTGCGCTTGACTGACGCTGCCAAAGCATCCGACTTATTGTTCAACCCTCCGTCAAAGGAGAGTAAATCCGTGGCAAAGGCCTTTACCTTGCGGGCAATACCGTTGGTGGATGTATCCGTATTGCTCTGAGCGAACAAGGACTTAACGCTGTCCGGCGTATCCAAAGCCGTTCCCAGTTTCGTCGCATCCACCGTAAAGTTTCCGTCCTGGCCCAGAGAAATGCCAATTTCAGACAAGTGGGAGTATGTGCCAGCCACCGCGCCACTGCCCATGATGGAGCGCAAGGTATTACGCAAACCCACAGCAGTGGAGTCACCCTGCAAATCCCCCGCCTTCTTGGTCGTGTCGTCATATGCGGTGGCATCAGCGAGGTACTTGTTAACCGCGTTGTAGGCATCCACAAATGCCTGGATATTGGTGGTCAACGCTGATTTGTCCACCGCACTAGACACCTCCGCATCGGACGTTGTCACAGCTGACGCGGTGATCGTCATACCCGCAATCACACCGGTAAAGGAATTTGTGGCTGAACTGACTGAAATGCCGTTGATCGTCGCCTTGGCGTTCTGGGCCGATTGATAGGTATTTGCGGTCATGCCATAGGCGGTAGTCGCAGACAAATCAAAGCCCAGCTTGGACAAACCGGAACTATCCGTATTAGTGCCATCGTCATCTGCCGCCAGCACACGAAAGCCTGACGCCTCACCGGTCGCGGACGAGCGCAACATCAATCGATCACCCGTAGCATCCGTAAGAACTGTGGCAATCAGGCCCGCACCAGAGTTATTGATCTTGGTCGCAATCTGAGCCATGGTATCTGTTGCGGTGACGGCAACCGCCACGCTTGATGCAGAGCCCGCAGCAAAAGAATTGTCAGACTGCCAAGTTCCCAGTTGCAGGGTGAGCGTACCCGAACCACCAAAGGCCGCCCCCGCCGTGACGGCAGTCGATGCGGTGGACTGGGCCTTCGCCAATTGGGATACCCCTACGCTGAAACTGGTGGCACTGGCAAAACCTGTTACAGAGGCAGTTACCGCGCTATTGGAAGAGCTCACCTTGATGCTATTCCAACCGCTGTCCAGTGTGATCTTGGCAGCTGCATCCGACAGGGTGGAGACGAGGGATTTAACCTGCGAATAGTCAGATATCTGAGTCTGAATCACCGCCGCCTTGAGTTGCAGCGTCGTCAGGGGCTGCTTTTCCAACGCCACCAGTTTGGTGATGATGGACTCAACGTCCAAACCACTGCCGATGCCAGTTGATGTAATGCCCATGATGACCTCCAGGACGGATGCTTGCTACGACGAAACGAACAGGCATATTTGTACCTGCATTTCGGAACGCAAAACGGCGGATAAAGGGGGTGCCTTTATCCGCCTTTTCGTTTTAGCACCTATTCACGGTGCTGTCAGCCTTATTGCAGCAGAGACAACACGCTTTGTGGCAGCTTGTTGGCTTGCGCCACCATCGCGGTACCGGCCTGCTGCAGAATCTGCGTACGCGACAGGTTGGCGGTTTCCACCGCGAAGTCAGCGTCCACAATCCGGCCGCGAGATGCAGAAAGGTTTTCCACGTTGATCGCGATGTTGCCGGTAGCACTGTCAAACCGGCTTTGCAAAGCGCCCAGCTGGGCCCGTGCACTGTTGACCTGGTTGATGGCGGAGTCCAACTTCTTCACAGCCACCCAGGCATTGCGCTGCGTATCAATCGTCAAGGTATCAATACCAAGTGCATCCGTGCTAGTGCTGGTGGCGCTCAACTGACTTGCAATCGATGTAGCCGCCTCGCCAGTGGTTGCCAGCGTGAAACCGGTCAAGGTCACAGCTTCCGCATCACCACCCGTGGTCAACTTGGACGACATCAGATCGATACGATAGGTCTGATCATCGTTCTGCGACAGATAAGCCGTCACACCCGTATCCGAAGTCTTACGGTTGATTGCCTCCACCACTTGACCCATACGTTCTGCGCCGGAGCTGGCTGCGGCGATCACACCCAGATCCACGGCCACCGTAGCACTGGCGGTAGAAATGCTCAAAGTACCGCTATTGATAGAAGTCAGCGTGCTCACCGAGCTGGCCGCCACGGCACTGGCGGACGAGTCAAATCCGTACGCTACCTGCGACAGGCCATTGGCAGCCGAATTGGTCAACTTACCCACGGTAATCGTGTCACCAGCATTGGCACCCACTTGGAAAGCCGCACCAGCAAACGAGCCGTCCAGCAATTTCTTGCCGTTGAAGGTGGTTTGCTTGGCAATACGATCCACTTCGTCCGTCAGCTGGGAAACTTCGGCCTGCAAGGCCTTGCGGTCATCGGCACTATTGGTGGCGTTACCGGCCTGCACGGCCAGTTCACGCATACGTTGCAGCATGTCGCCGACCTTGCCCAAGGCGCCTTCAGCCGTTTGCGCCAGCGAAATACCGTCATTGGCGTTACGCGAACCCACCGTCAGGCCCTTGATCTGGCTGTTGAAGCGCTCGGCAATAGCCAGGCCGGCAGCATCGTCCTTGGCGCTGTTGACGCGCAAACCCGAAGACAGGCGCTGCATAGACGTGGCCAACGAGCCGGCGGACGACATCAGATTGCGCTGAGCATTCAGCGAATTGATGTTCGTGTTGATAGTTGTGGACATTTCAAAGCTCCTGAAAGGTTGAGTTCAATGACGAACCATTGAAAAGGCCCGTTGAGTATGTTTTCGGGTGTCCATCGCAAAACTTTAGGGCTGGACATGTAAATAGCCGGTGATTTCTGCCGCTTATCCAAGGACTGCCACGGACTCGAATAAACACAATTGAGTTACCGCTCATGGTCGTTGGCCAGCTGAGCTGACCCGAACCGGCTTTAGCCAACTTTCATCTCTCAAGGAGCTTCGCAATGGCTGCCACGATCAACACGAACATCAATTCGCTCAACGCCCAGCGCAACCTGGCAAACAATGCCATGGGGCTGGCTACCTCCATGCAGCGCCTGTCTTCGGGTTTGCGCGTCAACAGCGCCAAGGACGATGCTGCCGGCCTGGCGATCTCCGAGCGCATGGCCACCCAGATACGAGGCCTATCGGTCGGCTCGCGCAATGCCAACGACGGTATTTCGCTGGCGCAAACGGCTGAAGGCGCCTTGGGCAAGGTCGGCGACATGCTACAACGTATGCGTGAACTGGCCGTGCAGGCCGGTAACGCCACCAATAGTGCCGATGACCGCAAGGCCTTGCAGGCCGAAGTCACCCAACTGACCGATGAAATCGACCGCATCTCCAAACAAACCACATTCAACGGTACCAAAATTCTGGACGGCTCATTTGCCGGCGCGGTATTCCAAGTTGGAGCAAATTCCGGCGACGTCGCCTCCTTGGGTGCCCTGACCAACTCGACAGCCAAGGGCTTGGCCGATATCGCCTACGCCTACGACCAGTCGGCAAGCGCGGTGGATGCCAGCGCGGTGAGCACGTTGACCTCGATTCCATCCAACACCCTAACCATCTCCATTGCTGGTGCCACGGCAGCCGTGGACCTGGGTGCGATTGCAGTCGCGAGCTCTGGCTCGGAGCGCATGGGCCAAGTGATTGAGGCAATCAACCGTAAATCCTCCGACACCGGCGTCACCGCCTATCTCTCACAAAACGACGACCAGACCTATCGCATCGACCTGATGTCGTCCAAACTGGACAGCAACGGCGATCCGGCAGCTGTCACGCTGTCGGGCTTCTCCCTGGCGACCACTGGCGAAGCCGCGACCTCGATGGGCTCCAACATCAGCGCAACCGACACCACGACCGACGCCCTGGGCATCGACACGCTGAGCATCACCAGCCAGCGCGACGCCTGGGTGGCACTGAAGAAGATCGACACGGCCATCAACCAGGTCAACTCGGCCCGGGCGGGCCTGGGCGCCTTGCAAAGCCGATTTGAGAGCGCGGTGAGCAACATCAGCATCCAGGTGGAAAACCTGGCCGCAGCCAAGGGCCGCATCGTGGACGCCGACTTCGCGGTGGAAACCGCCAACCTGTCGCGCACCCAGATCCTGCAGCAGGCCGGCACCGCCATGGTGGCCCAGGCCAACAAGCTGCCGCAAGGCGTGCTGACCCTGCTGCAGCAATAAGCAGCGTAAGCACCATGAAAAAAGGCCCCGAGGGGCCTTTTTCATGGGCGCAGCAAACCCCGACTCAGTGCGCGGCGGATTTCGAAAACACGTTCATGACCACCACACCGGCAATGATCAATGCCATACCGCCCAGCGCAGGTGCATCCAGGCGCTGTTTGAACACCACCCACGAGACCGCGGCGGTCAGCACGATGCCCACACCGGACCAGATTGCATAGGCCACCCCCGTAGGAACCGTACGCAGCACTACTGTCAGGCAGTAAAACGCCGCGGCGAACCCCACCAGGGCGCCCAGCGTGGGCCACAGCTTGGTAAAACTGTCAGACGCCTTGAGCATCGCGGTGGAAATCACCTCCAGCACGATGGCGGCGGACAAAGCCAGATAAGCGTTCATGGAAGGTTCTCCTTATTAGATAAAGCCAATAGCGCGGCCTGGATTGCACTGCGGTCGGACGCAGACAGCTTGTAAATACCCAGCAGGTCAGACAGCCACAGGCCGTCTGCCGCCAGGCGCATGATGGTTTCGTTGATGCCCGGGGTCGGGTCCTTCTGGCGATCAGCCGCAACCCAGTCCGCCCAGCGGGCCGCCACCGACCGCTCGACCACCGACGCCACCAGCACCGCCCGCCAGTGGGCCAGATCGTCCGGGTCCGCCCCACCACCCACCGCCGCCCGGACATAGGCCTGGGCGGCAGCACCCGGCCCAACGCCCACCTGCCCCGCAAGCTCGACCTCGAACGCCGTGAGAAAGGTGTCCGCCATGGCCGCCAGCAACTGTTCGCGGGTGCCAAAGTGGTGCTGTACAGCCCCCTTGCTCACGCCTACATGTTCAGCCACCGCCCCGATGGACAGGGCCTGGCCTGCTGCGAGCAGCTCGGCCGTGGCGTTTAATAGCTTGGCGCGTACGGCGTCCGGGTCTTTTTTACGGTGGTGCGCTTCTGCCATGGCTGAATTTTAACATTACGACCGTATTGTTTCAAATTCAAAAAAAGGCCCTGGCACATGCAGCGCCAAGACCTCTCCATGCAGATATATAGGGAAATATGCTGTTGACGCAGGTAATACCTACGCCAGCAGCTATCAAAACAGAAGCATCAACAAAACCTCAAGCGATACGCTTCAGGAAGCCTTCAGGGGCCACGGTGACCATCAGGCGCGACTCGGACGCGCTATCCACGGCGAATTCGGGGTGGCTTTTCAGCCACTGGCGGCTGGCGGTCTTGGGGTTGTTACCCACATCCCAGGGGCGGTTCAGGAAGAAGTTGGGCGGCATGTCTTCGACAAAGGTGTCGAACACCACGCAGTAGCTGCCCGGCGTGACCAGGGGCGCATAGGCGTCCAGCTCACCCAGCACGTGGTCATGGGTGTGCATGGAATCCAGAAACACCAGCACTTTCTTGTAACCCTGGGCCGCGGCATGCACCTGGGCCACCACGTCGGGAGCGACGGACGAGCCCTGCACCATCTGGATGCGGCTGGCCATGGGGTGGGCCTCGATGGCGGCACGGTTGTGCGGGCGGATGTCGATGTCGATACCAATCACCTTGCGCGCAGACTTGCGCGGGTCGATGGTGCTGCCGCTCTCGATGGCATCGCACATGTCCAGCATGGCCAGCAGGGAGGCGCTCAGCACCAGCGAGCCGCCGTGGGCGATGCCGGTCTCGATGATCAGGTCCGGGCGCACCTGCCACACCAGCTCCTGGATGCCCACCATGTCCTGCGGGTACTGGATGATGGGGCGGCCCAGCCAGTCGAAGTTGTAGACATACTTCTTGTCCATGGATGCCTGCAGCCATTGGCGCGACAGGTCTTTGAAGGCCGTGTCCTGGGCATAGGCGGCCAGGCGCTCCTGGCGTTCGGCGGCAAATTGTTGTTCTGGGGTCATGTCGTGCTCCTAGTAGTCTTGAATGGGCGTATGTAATTAGCGTTTGATGACCAGGCCCTGGCCGGTGGGCAGCTCCATCACCTGGTAGCCGCGCTGGGCCAGCCAGGCGTCTTCGGCCAGCTTCTGGTCGCGGTAGACGGCCCAGCCGTAGTCGTCCAGCACCAGCAGGGCGCCGGGCACCATGCGGTCGAACAGAACTTCCAGCGCACCCACCTCGGCCGCCGCGTTGTTCATGTCCAGGTGCATGAAGGCAATTTTCTCGGGCGCCACCTTGTGCAGCACCTCGGGCACTGCGCCCTGGGTGACCACTACGTTGGGCATGTCGGCAAACCGGTCTACCACCGCCTGGTAGAGCTGGTTGCCGTGGTCGGGCATGGCGTGGTGGGCCATGCCCGGGGCATGTTCAAACAGGTCGTACAGGTAGTAGCGCTTGTCACAGCGGGCGAAGTTCACCGTGTCGCAGACCACGCGCACGCTGGTACCTTTGTAACAACCACCCTCCACGAAGTCGCCCTCCAGCTTCAAGCCGTTGCGCACGCCCCACAGCAGGATGGAGGTGCGCCACAGGATGGCCCGCTCCACGTCTTCATGGACGTTCTTCTCGACGGAGCGCATGAAGGCCTCATCGTCCAGAAAGCTCAGGTTGCGGTTGAAGGTGAACAGGTTGTCACCGGTGTAGATGCCCACCTGCACGTCCAGATTATTCACGCTGTGCTGGATGCCGCGCAGAAACTCGGGCTTGTTGGCGGCGCCCCAGAACATGCCGGTGAGATGGTTTTTGTCGGTCATGGCGTCACCTTGGTCGTTGTAGGCACAGGCACCACCATGGCAGCCAGGCCTTGCTCCAGCGTCAGTTGGGGCCGCCAGCCGGTGGCGCGCAGGCGGGTGCTGTCGCCCACCAGCATGGGCGGGTCTCCCGGGCGGGCCGTGGCCAGGGCCAGCACGGGGGCTGGGTCGGCGCCGCACAGGCGTGCCAGGATGGTCACCACGTCGCCAATGCGGCTGGGCTCGCCGGAGCAGATATTGAAGTTGCCGTTGCAGCCCTGCAGCAAGACCGTGGCCAAGGCTGCCGCCGCATCCGGCACCGGCAGCATGCCCCGGTAGGCCGCCACGTTCACACCAAACGGTGGTGCTTCACCCCGGAACACCCGCACCAGCGAAGGCAGCATGCGCTGAGGCGCCTCGCCCGGCCCGAACGGAAAAAAGATATGGCCCCAAGCCATGGACACGCCCCGGCCCGCGCACAGGGCAGCGGCCATGCGCCGGGTGGCATCCTTGGCCACGCCGTACAAGGTGGCAGGGGCGTAAGGCGACACGTCTTCGCGCAGATAGCCTGCGGCCCAGTCGTATTCGGCGCAGCTGCCGGCTATTGCCACATGCTTGCCACCCGCGTCGGCAAAAGCCTGCAGCAGGCGCAGCGTGGCGTCGGCCCAGCGGAAGTTGAGCGGAGATGTCCAGTACTTGCCGTATTCGGTGGTCCAGGCCAGGTGCATCAAATGGCTGGCGCCGGCGGCCTGCACGGCCTCGGCCAGGTTCGCGCCGTCCAGCAGATCGCAGTGCACCAGAGGTACATCTTCAAACCCGGCTGGCAGGCTGCGCCCCAACACGGCCACCTCGCAGCCCTGGGTGCGCAGCTGGGCCAGCACGTAGCGGCCCAGGTAGCCGCTGGCGCCGGTGAGCAGTACCTTCACGGCCACACGACCAGCCCCGGCACGGCGGTGACGAAGCGGCCGCCCCAGTCGCGGATGTAGGCCAGCTGCTCCATCACCTCGGCCTGCAGGTTCCACGGCAGTATCAGCACATAGCGCGGCTGCTGGGCGCGCAAATAGGCTTCGTCCACGATGGGAATGCGGCTGCCCGGCATGTACTTGCCCTGCTTGGCGGGAGCCCGGTCCACCACATAGGGCAGCAGGTGCGGGCGCACGCCGGCAAAGTTCAGCAGGGTATTGCCCTTGGCAGCCGCACCGTAGGCGGCAACACTGTGGCCCGCATGTGCGCCGCTCACCAAAAATGAGAGCAGCTCACGCGCAATGCGCCTGCTCTGCGCGCCAAATTGGCTATAGAACTCGGGCGTGCGCATGCCGGCCGCTTCCTCACCCAGCAGCACCTGCTGCACAGCGGGTGCCACGGGCTGGGTGCCAGTATCCGAGCGCTGGGCAAACACGCGCAGGCTGCCGCCGTGGGTGGGTAGCTCCTGCACGTCGAACACCTGCAGGCCGTTGGCTGCAAAGATGCGCTGCACGGCGGTGAGCGACAGATAGGAATAGTGCTCGTGGTAGGCCGTGTCGAACTGGCACTGCTGCACCATCTGCTGCACGTGTGGGAACTCGAAGGTCGCCACGCCCTGGGGCTTGAGCAGCGCGGCAAAGCCGGCCACGAAATCGTTGATGTCGGGCACGTGGGCCAGCACATTGTTGGCGGCGGTCAGGTCGGCCTGCTGGCCCTGGGCCACCAGCTCCTGCGCCAGCGCCACGCCAAAGAAGCGCTCCACCACCGCAATGCCCTTGGCCTTGGCGGCGGCCGCCGTGCTGGCGGTGGGCTCGATGCCGTAGCAGGGCACGCCGGCGGCCTGCACGTACTGCAGCAGATAGCCGTCGTTGGACGCCACCTCGACCACCCGGCTCTGCGCGCTGAGCGCGAAGCGCTGCTGCATCTCGGACACATAGGCCTGGGCATGGGTCAGCCAGGAGCTGGAGATGCTGCTGAAATAAGCGTAGTCGGCGGTGAACAAGGCCTCGCGCCCGGCATGGTCCTCGGTTTGCACCAGCCAGCAGTGCTGGCAAACCAACACCCGCAGCGGGTACCAGACCTCGGGCGCGTTCAGCGTGGTGTCGGTCAGGTAGGCGTTGCTGGGCGGGGCGCTGCCCAGGTCCAGAAAAGGCAGGCTCAGCAAGGCCCCACAGTGGCGGCATTTCACAAACGGACTCCTTCAAAATCATCGCCCAGCGCAGGGTGGCTGGCATCGCGGGCAGACAGGCCGCGCACGGGCAACGGCCAGGCAATGCCCAGGCGCGGGTCCTGCGGGTGCAAGCCGGCTTCACTTTGCGGCGCGTAGGCCTGGGAATGGCAGTACAGCATTTCCGCATCGGCCTCGACTACCTGGAAACCATGGGCAAAGCCGGGGGGTATCAATAACGCACGCTGGTTGTCGGCCGACAGTGGCTCGGCATGCCAGCGCAGATAGGTAGGCGAATCGGGCCGCAGGTCCACCGCCACGTCCCACACAGCGCCGCGTATGCAGCTGACCAGCTTCATCTCGGCATGCGGCGGGTGCTGGAAGTGCATGCCGCGCACGGTGCCGGGCTCGGCCGTCTGGGTGTGGTTGATCTGGGCAATGGGGCCGACCCAGCCGGCCGCGGCCAGCTCGTCGGCACAGAACAGGCGCGACAGAAAGCCCCGGGCATCGCCCAGGCGCTGGCGCTGCACCACCCACAGGCCGACCAGCGGGGTGGGCTGCAGTTCAAATCGGCTCATGGCTGCGCCACTTTCTTTGAATAAAAAGTGCCTCCGGCGCAGGAAATACCTGCGCAAGCAGCTATCAATAACAGAGCAAACGGCTTACAGCGGGCCATAGGCCTCCATCTGGCTACGGCAGAGCTGGGCCATGTCTTCACCGGCGCGCCAGGCGCGGTGCCAGGCCACGGTGTGCTCCAGCGCCTGGTCCAAGCTCCAGCGCGGCTGCCAGTCCAGCTGGGCGCGGGCGCGGGTAATGTCCAGGCGCAGCAGGCCTGCCTCATGGGGATGGTTGCCGCCGTCGGGCATGTCCACGCGGGCGCCCTGCCCCCACAGGCTGGCCAGACGTTGGGCCAACTGGCCCACACTGGCGTCGCCGCGCGCGTCGGGGCCGAAATTCCAGGCGCTGGCGGCCTGCGGCGCACGCGCCAGCAGATGCTCGGCCAGGCGCACATAGCCGGACAAGGGCTCCAGCACATGCTGCCAGGGGCGCACCGCGCCGGGGTAGCGCAGCTGCACCGGCTGGCCAGCGGCAAAGGCCTGCAGGCAGTCGGGCACCAGGCGGTCCGCGGCCCAGTCGCCGCCGCCAATCACATTGCCGGCGCGTGCGGTGGCGATCTGTGCCGCATCGGCGCCATGGAAAAAGCTGGCACGGTAACTCGCGACGACGATTTCGGCCGCGCCCTTGCTGGCGCTATAGGGGTCGTGGCCGCCCAGGGCATCGGCTTCGCGGTAGGGGTAGACCCATTCGCGGTTGTCGTAGACCTTGTCGGTGGTCACCACCACCACGGCGCGCACGCTGGGTACCTGGCGCACGGCCTCCAGCAGATGGGCCGTGCCCATCGCATTGGTAGCAAAAGTGCCCAAGGGGTCGGCATAGCTGGCGCGCACCAGGGGCTGGGCCGCCAGGTGGAACACCACCGTGGGCTGGGCCGCGGCCAGGGCCGCCTGCAGCGCCACCCGATCAGCCAAGTCGGCCCGGGTGTCGCTGGCCAAGACATCGGCCACGCGCGCCACCTCGAACAGGCTGGGCCTGGTATTCGGGTCCAGCGCATAGCCATGGACCTTGGCGCCCATGGCGTGCAAGGCCAGGGTCAACCAGCCGCCTTTGAAGCCGGTGTGGCCGGTGAGGAATACCGGGGTGCCTTGCCAGACCGCCATTACCAACGCTTCCAAGGGGCTTTACCAGAGGACCAAAGCTCCTCCAGCAGATTCTTTTCACGCAGCGTGTCCATGGGCTGCCAGAAGCCGGTGTGCTCGTAGGCGCGCAACTGGCCTTCCTCGGCCAGACCGGCCAGCGGCTCGGCCTCCCAACTGGTGCTGTCGCCAGCAATGCGGTCCAGCACCTGGGGCGAGAGCACGAAGAAGCCGCCGTTGATCAGCCCCCCGTCGCCGCGCGGTTTTTCGGTGAAACCCTGCACCACGTCGCCCTCCATGCGCAGCGCGCCGTAGCGGCCCGGGGGCTGTACGGCAGTCACCGTAGCCAACTTGCCGTGCTGCTGGTGGAAGGCGATGCTGGCGCTGATGTCCACGTCGGACACGCCGTCGCCATAGGTGAAGCAGAACGCGGGCTCGTTTTTTACGTAGTCGGCCACGCGCTTGAGGCGGCCGCCGGTCATGGAGTCGTCGCCGGTGTCCACCAGGGTCACCTTCCAGGGTTCGGCGTGCTTGTGGTGCACTTCCATACGGTTCTGCGCCATGTCAAAGGTCACATCGGACATATGCAGAAAATAGTTGGCGAAGTACTCCTTGATGATGTAGCCCTTGTAGCCGCAGCAGATCACGAAGTCGTTCACGCCGTGGGCGGAATACATCTTCAGGATGTGCCAGAGGATGGGCTTGCCACCGATCTCGATCATGGGCTTGGGACGGAGGTGGGTTTCCTCGGAAATCCGGGTACCCAGGCCGCCGGCCAATATCACTGCTTTCATAGGTCTCTCCTCTCCCAGCGCTGGAACATCTGAGCATAGGCCTGCTCCACGTTGCGGGCAAAGCCCAGCTCGTCCATCAGCCGGCTATCCCGCATCTGCTGGCGTAGCGTGGCACGCTGGTGCGCCAAAGCCGGCAGGTCTGCCGCCAGGGCCACTACTTTGTCCACGTACTCGTCTTCCGTCCGGGCGATCCATTCCGGGTGGCCTACGCCCTCAAGAATAGCGCTGCCGATGCGGCCCACGCTGGGGCGGCCCGCCAGGGTCACAAACGGTAATCCCATGTACAGGGTCTCGAACAGCGTCGTACCCGAGTTGTGCGGAAAGCAGTCGAGCCCGATGTCGATGCCGCGCAGCACGTCCCATGGCGGGCTGTGGTAGCCGATATGCAGGCGCTCTGGCTCTATGCCGTGGGCCGTGAATTTGTCCACCGCCGCCTGCTGGACGCTGGCGTCGGTAAAGGAGCTGCTGTCGATGACGATATGGGCCGTAGGCAAGCGCTGCAAGATGGCGGACCAGACACGGATGGTGCGGTGGTTGATACGCACTCCCCGGGTCAGGGTGCCCAGGGTGATGTAGCCGCGTGTCAACGCTGGCAGGGGGCTGGGCTCACCGGTGGTGGTGGCAGGACGGTAGGCGGTGTAGCTGCCGGGCAGGCGCCAGGGTTGCTCGGAAAACAGGTGTTCGCAGCCCTCTGGCGCGCTGGCCTTGTCGGTCAGGTAGTAGTCAATGGCCTTCAGGCCGGTGGTGTAGCCGTAGCCCATCCAGCTCATGGATACTGGGGCCGGTTTGCGGGCGAACACACCCAGGCGGTTGCCGGCGGTGTGGCCGGCCAACTCCACCAGAATGTCGATACCGTCGGCGCGGATACGCGCCGCCAAGGCCGCATCGCTCATGCCACGCGTGGGGACCCAGTGCTCAACGTAGCCCTTGTAGCGTTGGGTGGCACCGTCTTCCTGGGTAAGTTCGGCGTAGGCGTACACGTCCACCATGCTGGGGTCGTGGTGCGCCAGCAGGGGCTCCATGAAGAAGGTACAGGCGTGGTTCTTGAAGTCGGGCGAGACGTAGCCGACCTTCAGGCGACGGCCGGCCGCCGGTGGGTTGCTGTGGGCAGGCCACTCACTGCGGTGCGGTGCACCATACCGTCGCTCGAAGTCCGCATAGACCTCGTAGATGGCCTCGGCACTCTTGTCGGCGTCGTAGTTCAACGCGAACAACATGCTGGAATACACCGGGGCGGCGTAGTCGCACAGCTCCAGGGCACGGTAAAAGCTGGTGATGGATTCCGCCAAACGCCCCTGCATGAGCAGCGTGACGGCATAGTTGGACCAGGTCGGCATGAAGCCCGGGTCCAGCGCGATGCCCTTGGCCAGGTATTCCTCCGACTCGGTCAGGCGCCGCTGCTCCTTGAGGCTGGCGCCCAGGTTGCACAGCACCGCCACTGCATCGGGCTTGATCTCCAGGGCACTGCGGTAATCGGCCTCGGCCTGGGTTTGCAAGCCCAGCTCGCCCAGGAAGTTGCCACGGTGGAAATAGCTTTCGTAGTCGCCCTCTTTGACCTTCACGGCACCACGTATGCAGGCCTCGGCCTCGGCGCCCCGGCCCTGGCGCTGCAACGCGCGGCTCAGGTGCAGCGATATCTGCACGTCGTCCGGTGTCCAGCGCAACAGGCTGCGCCAGACCGACTCGGCCTCGACAAAATTGCCGGCGTCCTGCAGCAAGGTGCCCAAAATCTGGTGGGCGGAAACGAAGTCTGGCTTCAGGCGCAGGGCCTCGCGGTAGCAAGGTATCGCCTCGACCCGGCGCCCCTGGCCGCACAGGGTGTTGCCCAGGTTGTGCTGGGCTTCGGCGTCGTCCGGCTGCAAGGCGATGACCTGGCGGTAGTAGTGCTCCGCCTGCTCCATCAGCCCTTGCTGCTCGTAGGTCCGCGCCAGGTTGAACAAGGCCTCGGTGTCGTCCGGCAACAGTTGGACGGCACGCCGTTTGGCCTGCAGCGCCTCTTCCAGTCGCTCCTGTTTTTGCAGCAAAGAACCCAGCAATTTCCAGCTGTAGCCATGCCTTGGATAACGCGCCACGAGGGCGCGGGCCGCCTGGGCGCCCTCTTCCCATTGGCCCGCATTGAAGCTGCGTACCAGTGCGTCCATGGCTTCCACGGGCGGCGTGGCCTCTACCGTGCCCGGCGCCACATCGGCCAGCCAGCGCGTGAACATCTGCGCATAGGCCTGCTCGACCTGGCGGGTGAAGCCGGCCTCGTCCATCAGGGGGCTGGCCTGCATCTCCGCACGCAATGTGGCACGCAAGCGGGCCAGGGCCGGCAGGTCGGAGGCAAGGGCCACCACCTTGTCCACATACGCATCTTCGCTCTGGGCGATCCACTCCGGCCGGCCCAGGCCCTGCAGGATGGCGCTGCCGATGCGGCCCACGCTGGGCCGGTCGGCCAGGGTCACATAGGGCAGGCCCATGTACAGGGTTTCAAACAGCGTGGTGCCGGAGTTGTGCGGGAAGCAATCGAGTCCGATGTCGATGCCGCGCAGCACGTCCCAGGGCGGGCTGTTGTAGCCGATGTGCAGGCGCTCGCGGCCAATGCCGTGGGCGATGAACTTCTGCACAGCAGCCTCTTGCACCGGGCCGTCGCCAAACGAGCGGCTGTCGATCACGATATGGGCCGTGGGCAGGCGCTGCAGGATGCGCGCCCAGACGCGGATGGTGCGGTGGTTGACGCGCACGCCCCGGGTCAGCGTGCCCAGGGTGACGTAGCCACGCTCCAGCGCCGGCAGAGCATTCACCTCGCCCATGCCGGTACCAGGACGGTAGGCGGCGTAGCAGCCCGGCAGGCGCCAGGGCTCCTCGGAGAACAAATGCTCGCTACCCACGGGCACGCTGGCCGCATCGGTCAGGTAGTAGTCGATGGCGCGCAGGCCGGTGGTGTAGCCGTAGCCCATCCAGCTCAGGGAGATGGGAGCGGGTTTGCGGGCAAACACGCCCAGGCGGTTGCCCACGGTGTGGCCAGCCAGATCGACCAGGATGTCGATGCCATCGGCACGGATGCGCTCGGCCAGGGCCTGGTCCGACAGATGGCGGGTCAGCACCCAGTGGTCTACATAGCTCTGGTAGCGCTGGCTGACGTCATCTTCACGGCCCAGGTCGGCATAGGCCCACACCTCTACCTGCGCAGGGTCATGGTGCGCCAGCAGCGGCTCCATGAAGAAGGTGCAGGAATGGTTACGGAAATCAGGCGACACATAGCCCACCTTGAGGCGGCGCCCGGGCGTGCGGTTGTTGGTGTGCGGTAGCCAGGTGGCGCGCTGCGGTGCGCCAAAGCGGCGCTCATAGTCCTGATAGCTCTCGTACACCTGCTCGGCCGTATGGCCTGCGTGGTAGTTCAGGGTGAATAGCAGGTTGTCGAAAATCGATTTGTGCTCGGGCGTCAGCGCCAGCGCGGAACGAAAGTTGGCCTCGGACTCCTCCAGCCGACCCATCTTTTGGTAGGTGATGGCCAGATTGTTGAAGGCTTCGGCGTAGGCTGGTTTGAGCTGCAAAGCACGCTTCAGCGCAATCTCCGCCTGCGAGTAATGCTCCAAATCTTGTAGCGAATGGCCCAGATTGCAGGCAGCCTCGGCGTCCTGCGGCAGCAGCTTGGCGGCCTGGCGTTTGGCATCCAGGGCCTCCACCGCGCGCCCCGACGCCTGCAACAGCGCGCCCAGGGCCTTCCAGCCAAAGCCGTGCTGCGGGTAGTTGTGCACCATGGTCTGCGCGGCCTTGATACCGGCATCGAAGTCGCGGGACTCGAAGAACGAGGTCAGCAGCTTCATATCGTCCATGCTGGGATGCGCACCCAGCGCCTTGCGGCTCTGCTTCTTGCTGGTCTTGGGCGCCGCCTCCCATTGGGCGAACATGGCCTGGTACGCAGCTTCCACATTGCGGGCAAAGCCCAGCTCGTCCATCAGCCGGCTATCCCGCATCTGCTGGCGCAATGTGGCGCGCTGGTGCGCCAAAGCCGGCAGATCCGCCGCCAGGGCCACCACTTTTTCCACGTACTCGTCTTCCGTCCGGGCGATCCATTCCGGGTGACCTATGCCTTCCAGGATGGCGCTGCCGATACGGCCCACGCTGGGGCGGCCTGCCAGGGTGACAAACGGCAGGCCCATGTACAGGGTTTCAAACAGGGTGGTACCCGAGTTGTGCGGGAAGCAGTCCAGCCCGATGTCGATGCCGCGCAGCACGTCCCAGGGCGGGCTGTTGAATCCAATATGCAGCCGCTCCGTGGCAATGCCATGGGCGGTGAATTTATCTACCGCCGCTTGCTGGACGCTGGCATCTTTGAAGGAGCTACTGTCAATAACGATGTGTGCCGTGGGCAAGCGCTGCAGTATGGCAGCCCAGACACGGATAGTGCGGTGGTTGATGCGCACGCCCCGGGTCAGGGTGCCCAGGGTCACATAACCGCGCTGCAGTGCAGGCAGGGGGCTGGGTTCGCCGGTGGTGGTGGCCGGGCGGTAGGCGGTGTAGCTACCGGGCAGGCGCCATGGCTTTTCTGAGAACAAATGTTCGCAGCCCTCCGGTGCGCTGGTGGCGTCGGTGAGGTAGTAGTCGATGGCTTTCAGGCCGGTGGTGTAGCCGTAGCCCATCCAACTCATGGATACCGGGGCCGGTTTGCGGGCGAACACACCCAGGCGGTTGCCGGCGGTGTGGCCGGCCAGGTCCACCAGAATGTCAATGCCATCCGCACGAATACGCGCCGCCAAAGCCGCATCGCTCATGCCACGCGTGGGAACCCAGTGCTCAACGTAGCCCTTGTAGCGCTGGGTGGCGCCGTCCTCCTGGGTAAGCTCCGCATAGGCATAGACATCGACCACGCGGGCATCATGGTGGGCCAGCAGGGGTTCCATGAAGAAGGTGCAGGCGTGGTTCTTGAAGTCGGGCGAAACATAGCCGACCTTCAAGCGCCGACCTGTGGCCGGTGGGTTGCTATGGGCTTGCCACTCACTGCGGTGTGGCGCTCCAAAGCGCCTCTCGAAGTCCGCATAGATCTCGTAGATCGCCTCCGCACTCTTGTCCGGATGGTAGTTGGCGACGAACAGCAGGTTGTCAAACGCGACACGGTGGTCGGGCTTGGAGGCCAGCGCGTGCTGCAGGGCGTCTATGGCCTCGTCCACCTGCCCGTGGGCATTGAAAATGCCGCTCAGGTTGTTATAGGCCTCGGCAAAGTCGGGCTGCAAGGCAATTGCCCGCTCAAAGCAGGCATGCGCATCATGGATCTGGCCGTTCGCGTTGAAGGCCAGGCCCAGGTTGTTGAAAGCCTCTGCGTAATCGGGTTTGACCGCCACAGTGGCGCGAAACACGGCGATGGACTCGGGAATCTGCCCCAACTCGAAATGCGCGCGGCCCAGGTTGCAAAGACCCTCGGCATCATTCGGCAGCAGTTGCACAGCCCGTTTCTTGACCTCCAGGGCCTCTTCCTTTTTGCCTTGCGGCTGCAGCATGGCTCCCAGCGCCTTCCAGGCAAAACCGCTTTCCGGGCAGCGCTCCACCAAGGCCCGGGCATAAGCCTCACCCTGTACATAGCTTTTCTGCTGGAAGTAGACAACCAGGGCTTTTTGCTCTGCCGGAGTGGGCTCCAACGCCACATGCGGCTCCACGGCTTCGCCTGCTGCCAGCACAGGCAGGCGCTCAAACAGCGCATTGAACATCGCACGCGACAGACCCTGGGCTTGCGCCAAAGGCAAGACCTGGCGCGCCATATCGAAATACTGGCAGCGGATCAGTCCATCGATATAGCTGAACCAGAACTGGGTGCTGGAGGCATCTACATTCAGCGCTGCCTCGAAATACGGCAGGGCCTCCAGGGGCCGCAGCAGCTGTATGGCCAGCAGCACCCCCAGATTGTGGTTGGCATCGGGGTTGAGAGGCTCATCCTGCAGCACGGCGCGGTAAGCCGCTTCGGCCTGCGCATACTCCATCCGGCGGTGCGCATCCATGGCCTGCGCCAGCAAGCCCTCGGCCACGGAGTCGTCCGTGCGCGGCAGGCTTGCGGTATCGGTGGTCGCGAGAGTCATGGTCGTGCCGCCCTGGGGCACAGGGCCTATGGGATATTCGTACCCTGGAAGAATAACCAGCACCGAGCGAATGCAAAGGCCGATTTGACGTCGTTTTGCGCCCCTTCTCCCCGTGCAAACATCTTTAAATCCGATACATTTACACACAGGGTCAAACCGCTGGCACCGGCACTATCGGCCCAGCCTATCGCCACAACGCTTGCCAACATCCAAACATGATTGTCCTCATCGGCTACGCCGTCTCCATGGGTTGCATTTTCGGCGTGTACGTCTTCCACGGTGGCAATATCAGCGTAATCCTGCATGCCCTGCCGTTTGAGTTGATCACCATTTTTGGTGGCGCACTGGGCGCCTTCGCAGTCAACAACCAACCCAAAGTGCTCAAGGCCACCATCGCCTTGCTGCCCCAGGCACTCAAAGGGTCCAAGTACACCAAGACCCGCTACATGGAGCTGCTGTCCCTGCTCTACGACATCCTGCAAAAAGCACGCAAGGAAGGGCTGATGGCCATTGAAGGCGACGTAGAATCCCCCCACGAATCTGAGCTTTTCAAGAAATATCCGACGGTCGGCAGCGACCACCATGTCGTGGAGTTCATGACGGACTATCTGCGCATGATGGTGTCAGGCAATCTGAATGCCCATGAAATCGAGTCGCTGATGGACAGCGAAATCGATACCCACCACGCAGAAGCCCATGCCCCCGTCGCAGCCATTGCGCGCCTGGCCGGCGCACTGCCCGCCTTCGGGATCGTGGCCGCCGTGCTGGGGGTGGTGAACACCATGGGCTCAGTGGGCCAGCCACCGGCTGTGTTGGGTGGGATGATCGCGTCCGCCCTGGTCGGAACCTTTCTGGGGATTCTGCTGGCCTACGGGGTGGTAGAGCCCTTGGGTGGCCTGTTGGAGCAAAAATCCGAAGACAGCGCCAAAGAATTGCAGTGCATGAAAACCACGCTGCTGGCCAGTATGCAGGGCTACAACCCCGCCACAGCCATCGAATTTGGCCGCAAAGTGCTGTTCTCCCCTGACAGACCCAGCTTTTCCGAGCTGGAAAACCATGTGCGCGGCAAGAAATAACCTGAGCAAAGACCGGCATGGCGACTGAGGGCAAAAAACTTCAACCGATCATCGTCAAGAAGATCAAAAAAGGCGGCCACGCTGTGCATGGCGGCGCCTGGAAGATTGCTTACGCCGACTTTGTAACCGCCATGATGGCGTTCTTCCTGCTGATGTGGCTGCTGGGCTCCACCACGGAGGGCGACAAAAAAGGGTTGTCAGACTACTTCACGTCCCCCCTCAAGGTGGCCATGCAGGGCGGTAGCGGCGCCGGTGCCAGCAACAGCCTTCTACCCGGCGGAGGTGCGGACTTAACCAAAACAGTAGGACAAGCTGCACGCGGCTCAGGCGACGACCCGAAGAAAAAGAAGATGGACGAAACAGCCGCCAAGGCCGAAGCCGCCAAACAGGACGCCAAACGCATGTCCACGTTGCGCGCCAAGATCGACGCCCTGATTTCCAGCAACCCCAAACTATCCGAATACCGCTCACAGATTCGCCTGGAAAGCACACCTGACGGCCTACAGATCCAGATCGTGGACGAACAGAATCGCCCAATGTTCGACAGCGGCAGCGCCCTGGTCAAACCCTATATGCGAGAAATCCTTCGGGAAATTGGCTCCGCACTGAATGGCGTAGAAAACCGCATCAGCCTGGCCGGCCACACCGACAGCACCCCTTATGGCAACGGCGAACGCGGTTACAGCAACTGGGAGCTTTCTGCCGACCGCGCCAACGCATCCCGCCGCGAACTGGTGGCGGCTGGCATGCCCGACGAAAAAATGGCCCGCGTCGTAGGACTGGCTGCCAGCAGCCTTATCGATACAAAAAACCCGTTAGCCCCCATTAACCGCAGAATCAGTATTACGATCATGACTCGCGAGGCCGAGGAAAGACTGATGGGCAATGCGACAATAGACGCAGACGTAACAAGTGCAACGCCGAAGGTTACAGACATGACATCCACTCCAGAGCCCTCGCAAGGCGTGCAGAAACCATGAAAATGCCGAGAATTGCAACCATGCGACTTTTTTTAAAACCCCACCTAGAAAGGGTCACCCGTGGCAACTGACCTGCGTTTTCTTATTGTTGATGACTTCTCCACCATGCGCCGCATTGTGCGAAACCTGCTGAAGGAGAGCGGCTACGCTGACGCGGAAGAGGCTGAAGACGGCCTCGCCGCCCTGCAAAAGCTGCGCAGCGGTATCCACTTCGATTTCGTGGTGAGCGATATCAACATGCCCAACATGAATGGCTTCGAGCTTCTGGCATCCATCAAAGGCGACGAGAAGCTCAAGCACCTTCCCGTCCTGATGGTGACCGCCGAAGCACGCAAGGAAGACATCGTGGCCGCAGCCCAAGGTGGCGCGGCGGGCTATATCGTAAAACCGTTCACCAAAGCCACCCTGGAGGAAAAGCTCACGCACATCCTCAAGAAGAATGGGTTGATCCCAGCATGACAGCGCACGAGCCCCCATCTACTGGCGGCGGAGCCATGCAGCCCGAAGTGCACCAGAAGATCGGTCAACTGACACGCCAATTGCACGACTCACTCAATGAACTCGGCTACACGGACAAACTGAAGGACAGCGTCGAGGAACTGCCCGACGCCCAAAGTCGGCTGACCTATATCGCCCGCCTGACCGGTGAAGCAGCGGAAAAAGTACTGAGCCGGGTTGATCTGGCAAAGATTCAGCATGACTTCATCGCAGCCGAAACCAGCCGCATGGGCGCTCTGATTGTGAAAGACCCGGTTGCCGCAGTAGCCACTGGCGCGGTCTACAACTTTGTAGCCGACGTAGACAAGGCCAGCAAAGAAATCGACAGCCACCTGACCGAAATCATGATGGCCCAAGACTTTCATGATCTGACCGGCCAGGTGATCGCCCGGGTTGTCAATTTGACCGCAGTGATTGAAAAGCAGTTGATCGAATTGCTGATCCAAACCGCCCCTAGCCATGCGGCACCAGTCATCACACCCAAAGCACCCGAGAAACTGCAAGGCCCGGTGGTGGACCCCGAAGCACGCACCGACGTGGTGACAGACCAATCCCAGGTCGACGACCTGTTGGCCAGCCTGGGCTTCTAAAGCCAGCCAAACTACCCGCGGGCAATTAAGCCACCTAAGGCCCGCTTATCAGGCTTTAGGTGGGAAACCGGATGCCGACAATGGGGTTTCGTAAAACCCCATTGCCATGGACTCATCCAGTCAAGACAAAAACCTACCGGCGACAGAGCGCAAGCTGCAGCAAGCGCGTAAGGACGGACAGGCGTCGCGCTCCAAGGATTTGTCGCACCTGGCCGTTCTGGGCACAGGTTCCGCCGCTGTTCTGGTGCTGGCCCCATCATTGCTGGAGCATTTGCAGCTCGCAATAGCCCAGCAACTGTCATTCAATGCCAGCACCCTGGCCAACAATGGCAGCATGGTGGACCGCTTGCAGGACATGGTCATGATAGGTATGGCCGCCAGCGCCGCATTTGCCGCCATCGTCATGGCTGCCGCCATAGGCAGCGCCATCGCCTCGGGTGGATGGATCGTCAGCCTGAAACCCCTGATGCCCGACTTCAATCGGCTCAATCCGATCTCCGGCCTGGGGCGCCTATTCTCCAAAGAACAGGTCACCGACATTCTGAAGCTGCTGGTCATTACCGCCATTTTGATTGCGGTGAGCTGGACTTACCTGAAAGACAGCCTGGAATCCGTGGGTCAGCTGATGCTGCAACCCAGCAGGCTGTCCATACAACAGCTGGCCAGCTGGATTAGTTCAGGTATGAGCATGCTGCTGCTGGTCGTTTTCGCTGTAGCCGTAATCGACGTGCCGCTACAGACCTTCCTGATGAAGTCCCGGCTGAAGATGTCGCACCAGGAAGTCAAACAAGAACACAAAGAGTCCGACGGTAACCCGCAGATGAAGGGCAAAATGCGCGCCCGTGCCCGGGAGATCGCCCAGCGCAGCAGCGTCAGTGCAGTCCCCAAGGCTGATTTCGTCGTGATGAACCCAACCCACTTTGCGGTTGCCCTGAAATACGACGAAAAGACCATGGCTGCACCGCAGGTCATCGCCAAGGGCGCGGACCTGGTGGCCATGAAGATACGGGACGTAGCCAATGCCCACGCCATTCCCGTGCTGCAGTCACCCATGCTGGCACGGGCTCTGTACGCGCATGCAGAAATAGACGGCGAAATTCCATCCACCCTATACACCGCAGTGGCCCAGGTACTGGCCTACGTGTACCGGGTGAAGGCCGCCATGCGTGGCGAAGGACAAATGCCGGACAGTTTCACCCAGCCCCATGTCCCCCCTGAGCTGGACCCGCTGAGCAAAACCATTCTGGCTGAGGCGACCACGTGAACCCGCAACTCCAGTCACTGCAGAAATGGTTCAACACCAATAAATCCCTGGTGCAAGGGGTTTCGGCCCCCATCATGGTGGTAACCATACTTGCCATGATGGTGCTGCCCATGCCCGCATGGCTGTTGGACACCTTCTTTACCATCAATATTGCCGTGGCACTGATGGTGATGATGGTTGCAGCCTACATGACGCGGCCATTGGACTTTGCGGCATTCCCCTCGGTGCTGCTGCTCACCACCTTGATGCGGCTGTCGCTCAACGTGGCATCCACCCGGGTGGTACTGCTCGAGGGCCACACCGGCGCAGGCGCAGCCGGCGCGGTGATCGAGGCCTTTGGGCACTTTCTGATCGGTGGCAACTTTGCGGTGGGCTTGATCGTGTTCGCCATCCTGGTGGTGATCAACTTTGTCGTTGTGACCAAGGGCTCCGAGCGTATTGCGGAAGTGTCCGCTCGCTTTACCCTGGACGCCATGCCCGGCAAGCAAATGGCCGTTGACGCCGACCTGAACGCAGGCTTGATCAACGAAAAAGAAGCCAAGCGCCGCCGCGCCGAAGTGGGCGAAGAAGCCGACTTCTTCGGCTCCATGGACGGTGCCTCCAAGTTTGTGCGCGGCGATGCCATCGCAGGCATTTTGATCTTGCTGATCAACATCGTAGGCGGCTTCACCATCGGCGTGCTGCAGCACGGACTGACCGCCTCCAAGGCAGCCGATACCTACATCTTGCTGGCCGTAGGCGATGCGCTGGTGGCGCAAATCCCTGGCCTGCTGATCTCCATTGCCGCAGCCATGGTGGTGTCGCGGGTGGGCAAGGACGATGACATCGGCAAGCAGATCATTCAACAGCTATTCGACTCGCCACGCGTACTGGGTATTACCGCGGGCATTCTGGCGTTCATGGGCATCATTCCCAATATGCCGCACACCGTCTTCCTGTCGATGGCGGCCGTGCTGGGCTACATGGCCTGGGCCATTGCCCATCGACCCGTCCCGCAAGACTCAACCTTGATCGTCGGCCCGCCTCCCACGGACGGCGAAGCCACCTGGGACGACCTGCAGCCGGTAGACCTGCTGGGTCTGGAGCTGGGCTATCGGCTCATCACTCTGGTAGATAAAACCCGCCCCGGCGACCTGCTGACCCGCATCAAGGGGGTCAGACGCAAATTCGCCCAAGAAGTGGGCTTCTTGCCACCGCCCGTACACGTCCGCGACAACCTGGAGCTCAAACCCAGCGCCTACCGCATCACTCTGCGTGGTGTGGTGGTGGGAGAAGGGGAAGCCTTCCCCGGCATGCACCTGGCGATCAACCCAGGCGGCATCACCACGCCGCTGATAGGCACAGCCACCACCGATCCGGCCTTTGGACTGCCCGCCCACTGGATCGACGAACGGCAAAAGGAAGCCGCACAAATGGCAGGTTTTACCGTGGTTGATTCGGAAACCGTGATGGCCACACATTTGTCACACTTGATGCAAGTGCAGGCGGCCCGGTTGCTAAGCCGCACAGAGACGCAGCAGCTGGTCGAACATGTCAGCAAACTGGCTCCCAAATTGATCGAAGAGGTGGTTCCCAAAATGGTGTCTATCGCCACGTTCCAGAAAGTCTTGCAGCTACTGCTGGAAGAGTCTGTGCACATCCGCGATATACGCACCATAGTCGAATGCCTGGCCGAACATGCCGGCAATACACAAGACCCGGCGGACTTGGCTCGCCGCGTGCGCATTGCGTTGTCGCCAGCGATCGTGCAACAGATCTACGGCCCTACCCGCGAGCTCAATGTCATCGCCATCGAACCAGGCCTGGAGCGCATGCTGGTGCAAGCCCTGGGCAACGCAGCCGGCCCGGCGCTGGACCCCGGTGTTGCCGACTTGCTGACCCGCAACGTGGCAGACGTCGCCATGCAACAAGAAGAGCTGGGTGTTCCCGCCTGCCTGCTGGTCCCGGACCAGATTCGCAATGCCATCTCCCGATTGGTCCGCCGCGTCGCCCCCCGCCTGCAGGTGCTGGCACACAGCGAAATTCCCGAAACACACACCATCCGCATTGGCCCGATTCTTAAAGGTGCACTGACATGAACATCCAACGCTTTCACGCCGCAACATCCCGCGAAGCATTGGCGAAGGCCCGTGCAGTCTTTGGGGACGGCACACTGATACTGTCGAACCGCCCCACACCCAACGGCGTGGAAGTAGTGGCAACCGCCGAAGACGCCTTGTCTGGATTGGACAAAGTGGCTGAGTCTTTAGGTCGGCCCGCCCAAATCCTGCCAGCTGCGGCCAACTCTGCCGCAACACAGGCCATGGCGCAAATCCCGGTACAGGAAGACACAGAACAGCTGGCAATGAGCACACTGTCGTTCCAAGACTATGTGCGCGAGCGCATGCTGCGCCGCCGGCATGAAACCGTCAGCGGCCCCAATGACGAGGGCTTGCCTCCAAAATCAATCCACCGCACGCAAATGGAGCCGCCCAAGCCAGCGGCAGCACCAGCACCGCGGGCCAACCACGCAGTCCCCCTGTCGACGCCTGCGTTCAGCAAGCCGAAAGCAACCCAGGCATCTGCCGTCATCAACTCCAAAGGCATCGTGGACGAACTGCAGTCCATGAAAGACCTGATTGAAGAGCGCTTCAACACCATGGCCTGGCTGGGCAAGGCCAACAGCGATCCAATCCAGTCGAACCTGATGTTGAAGCTCATCCGGGCTGGCTACTCGCCCACCCTGGCGCGAGCCGTCATTGAGCGCCTGCCCGAAGAAGCCACGGCCGCAGAAGCCGTTCGCTGGCTGATGGACGTACTGGAGCGCAATTTGCACACCGACGCAAGCGGCCAATCCATGGTGCAAGAAGGCGGCGTGTATGCACTGGTGGGCGCCACCGGTGTGGGCAAAACCACCACCGCAGCCAAGCTGGCCGCGCAATGCGTACGTATGTACGGCACCAACAGCGTTGGACTGATTACCCTCGACACCTACCGCATCGCCGCCCACGAGCAATTACGGGCATACGGACGCATGTTGGGAGTAGTCGCCCACCTGGCCCATGACCGCGCCGCACTGCAGGATCTGCTGGGCTTGCTGAGCAACAAAAAAATGGTGCTTATCGACACCACGGGATTGGCGCCCAGAGACCCGCGCAAGCGCGACATGCTGGACGTGCTGGACCTGCCCGGAGTCAACCGCTTGCTGGTGGTAAATGCCGGCGGCCATGGCGATACGCTGGACGAGGTACTCACCTCCTTCAAGACGCGCGGCATACAGCAAGCCATTCTGTCCAAGGTAGACGAAGCCGCCAAACTAGGCCCCGCACTGGACGCCATCATCCGCCACCAATTGGTGTTGCGCGGAGTGTGCAACGGCCAGCGCGTGCCGGAAGACTGGGAAGCAGCCGACGCCAAAAAGCTGGTGCGGGCATCCATGCGCTCGTCAAGCAAATCGGCATTCGATCCCAAGGCACTGGACTTGAACTTCTTCTTCTCGCCCGGCCAGTCCGAACCCGACCGCAAGGAACGGGTACATGCTTGAATCCTGCGCTGATCAGGGCGAAAGCTTGCGGCGATGGACGCCCAAGGCCGCTTGGAGCGTGATCGCCATGGTCAGCCAGGGAGATGCGTCCACCGAACTGCCGCTACTGTGGCAAGTTTGTGGCGCCTTGCAAGAGTTGCAATACCGCGTAACCGTGCTGGACGCCACCACCCAGGAATCGGAAGACAACCCTGGTTTACAGAACCTGTTGGATAGCGCACACTGGCTGGAGGACGCACCGGCTCCCAGTTTGCCGCTGCACATCGTGCCAGCCCGGCTAGGGTTGAGTCGCCTGGCACAGCTTGCCAGCCAGGAACACCCCATGCCTTTGCAGCCATTGGGCCACTTGTTTAGAAACTGCGACGTCGTCGTACTGTATGGGGCGGCCCCCTTACTGACTGCGCTGCTGATAAATAGCGAGGTGCGCCCCCTGCTGGCAGTCACTTCGCTGCGAGAATCCGTGCTGGAAGCCTATAAAAATATCAAGAATCTGTTGCTGCAAGCGCGGCTGTTACCCATTATTGTGCCGGTCATCACCTCTCCTATACAACGCGCCGAAAACCTGGCAAGAACCACGGGCCGGGTACTGCAGAAATGCGCCCAGATATACCTGGGCTGCAATACCGAATTCATGACGGTGCGCTCCTTCCAGCAACATAAACCCGTATGGGACGATGTGCATAGCCTCGTACTGCGTCTCATGGCCAATGCCGCCCCGGTCGTGCAAGGTTTGTCCATGGCACCGCGCAACAAACCATGGGTTTCAGGCACCTCCGTCATGGGAGCCCACTGATGTATACCGCCAAAGGCCACATGGACCGCGAACACATGATTCGCCAGTATGTGCCCCTGGTTCGGCGGCTGGCGCACCACATGATCGCCAAGTTGCCACCGAATATCGAGCTCGACGACCTGATACAGGTCGGCATGATCGGCCTGTCTGAAGCCTTGACCCGCTACGAAGTCGCCCAGGGCGTGCAGTTTGAGACCTTCGCCACGCAACGCATACGCGGAGCCATGATTGATGAACTGCGCGACAGCGACTGGATGTCGCGTGGATCGCGCAAAAGCCAGAAAGACATAGAACGGGCCGTTCAAAAGCTGGAACAAAGGCTGGGGCGCGGCCCCATGGAATCCGAAATTGCGGCCGAGCTCGAACTCTCGCTGCCCGAATACCAAAGCCTGCTGGGCAAGGTACGCGGCACCCAACTGGTCTATTTGGAGGACATGACCGGCGGGGGTGATGACGAAGCCAGCTTCCTGGACCGCCATGTAGCCGATGAAACAGCAGACCCGCTGCACTTGTTGCGCGATCACCGACTGCGCGAATCGCTGGTGGAAGCCATCAAGACCTTACCCGAACGCGAGCAATACATCATGAGCATGTATTACGAAAGCGATCTGAATTTGAAGGAAATCGCAGCAGTGCTGGAGATCACGGAGTCTCGCGTCTGCCAACTGCATAGCCAGTCAATTGCCCGCCTACGGGCCAAAATGCGCAGCCACTAACGCTGACTTGACTATCTAGGCCCCATTAAAAAAGCCGCTCCTGATGGGGCGGCTTTTTTAATGGACGCAAGAAGCACTCAGGTTGCCATGGCCGCATATATACGGGCCGCACCACCTCGGTAAGTTGATGCCTTTGCGCCGTTGCCATAGGTCTGCGCTTGTGCTGCCTGGGGTAACACCGCAGCCAAAGCTCGGTCCACCACCACGGCCCGGCGCAATAAATTAGAGCGCTGCTGGGACAACGTGAGCGAAACCCGCGCCAACCGCTGACGCAGCATCTGATCCAGACGGGCTGAAGCTGCAGGGCCTTGCAACAAACCTGACAGCCCCACCACTGCCTGCCTCAATGCAGAACTGGCGGACTCCAAAACCAGAGGCTCGCCAGACAACAAGGCAGCCGAAACATCTTCCAGCAATTGTTCAACCTGGGACAAACTGTTTTCCAGACGGGATGCAAACATGGTTATTGCCCCAGATGAAAAGACAGCGAATAAGCGCTTACTTGGAGGTGACGCTGAGCATTTCCTGGGCATTGGAGAGCAATTTGTCTGCAATCGCCTCCGGATCGACCTTGAAAGTCCCGTTCTTGATGGCAGCCCGCAATTCGGCCACCTTCTTGCTGTCGAAGTCGGAACTCACGCCGCGGTCGGCTGTTTCCAGGGTGCGAGCCAAGGTGGAAACGGACACGGATGCGCCTGTCGAGGGCGCCGTCTGGGCGCTCTGCTGCGCAATGCTGGCGGGCGCAGCGCTTTTGTCCTGCTCGGCCTTTTTGAGGCTGGCAGAACCAACCGCTCCCGGTAGCTCTTGTCCTGTTCCAATTTTCATCACACTCTCCAACCGCCTCAAACGTGAAGCATCGTAGCAATGGTTTCGGCAGAATCCGCATTATCTTTAGCCCTAAAAACAGTAGTCGGCGTAAAAAAGCTGATCTTGTTACATTTCAATCCGAACGGTACGGGCGTCCAGCACCATTCCAGACATCACCCGCCCACTATCCATCCGCACGCGGGCCACCTGACCCACCACACCGGCTGTCATGGCCTGGCCATCCGAAGTCACCTGAAAGCCCGCGCCTTGGGCCAAAACCCGGATTTGTGTACCTGCCTGGAACACCTGGGCCGGCTTCAGCATGGATTGGCGTATTACCTGCCCTGCACCCCAAGAGCGCGTTGCGATCTGACCCACCCACTGTTCAGGCAGGGCAGCAACCGGCGAAACATCGTCCGCCCAGTCCACCTCTGCAGCCATGGCGTCGGCCATCGTCAGCACGGCGCCCGCATTGACATTCGATTTTGCGATCCAGGCCGGGCCGAAAGCCTTCACGGTCACCGGCAAAAAAACATTCCAGCGGGTCACCCCGTCCAGACAGCGCAAGCCTATGCGACTTTTACCCCATAGACGGGTACCGGCTGGGAGGTAAGGCTCCACCTTGGCGCACGGAGCCAAACGCAAGCGCGTATCCAGCGCCCCCACGACCACTTCCATGCGCAACGACGTACCGCCCCCGGACACATCGCTTGGCACCTGGGCCACGGCAGACTCGGCCCAGCGCTGCCCCACGCTCAGCACCTCCGATTCCACCTGGGCATAAGCCCCTGCAGACCACAACAAGGCCGCCACAGCGGCGCCAACGCCACGGCGCACGCCCACCAGAGAAGAAAGAAACTGCATAACACCTCCATGCCCCGACTGGCTTCACGCGGAACACCATGCCGATTCGGTCCGCAACTTGCGGAACTATAGGCAAACACACCCAAAGACAAAGCCGGGAACTGGCCAGAAATCACCCGCTTCTTCCAGGGCTCAAAAGACTCAAGTTTTCTCATAATTTGCCCAACGCGAGAGCCGGGATGGCACCGGATGTCTCGCTTTAGCGAAAACGCGAGGTGTCGCATGTTGGACAAAATGGTGGGTGGGCTTGATTTCCAGAGCAAGGCATTGGTGCTGCGCGCTGAGCGCCAGCGCGCCATCGCCAGCAATATCGCCAACGTAGATACCCCTGGCTATGTAGCGCGCGACTTCAAGTTCAAAGACGCCATGGAGGCAGCCACATCCAGCTCCAGCCTGGTTACTGGCAACAAGACCAACGCCAGGCATATGGACATGCCGGAATTGAGCGACAGCACCATTGGAGGCGGCCAGAAACTGGGCTATAGCGTGCAAAGCCAACCCAATCTGGACAACAACACGGTGGACTTGGACCGCGAACGGGCCAACTTTGTGGACAACTCGGTCCGCTATGAAGCCACGCTGCGCTTTATCAACGGGCAGGCCAAAACCATGCTCAGCGCCATCACGGGGCAATAAGCCCAGGCCGATTCCAAGGAGTGACGCATGTCCATGTTTTCCATATTCAATGTCTCTGGCAGCGCCATCAGCGCCCAGTCGCAGCGCCTTAATGTGGTGGCCAGCAATCTGGCCAACGTTGATGCGGTGGCCGGGCCAGACCAACAGCCCTACAAGGCGCGCCAGGTGGTGTTCCAAACCACGCTGATGGGCGCCGAAAGCGCCGCGGGCGTCAAGGTAAAAGAGATCACGGAAAGCCAGCAACCCGGCCGCAAGGTGTTGGACCCGACCAGCCCCATGGCCGATGCCGACGGCTATGTCACCCACTCCAACGTGAACGCCGTGGACGAAATGGTGAACATGATTTCCGCTTCGCGCTCGTACCAGAACAACGTTGAAGTCATGAACACGGCCAAAACCCTGCTGCTCAAAACGCTGCAGATGGGTCAATAATTTTTTACAGGGAATCCAGCCATGGCCGTCGATTACTCCGCCATCAACGCCGTCAGCAGCTCCATCGCAGGCACATCCACGTCCAGCAGCAACAGCACGACGGCAGCAGCCTCCGAAGACCGGTTCCTGAAACTGCTGGTCGCCCAGCTGAACAACCAGGACCCCATGAACCCCATGGACAACGCGCAGATGACCAGTCAACTGGCGCAGATCAACACCGTGTCGGGCATACAGACGCTGAACGACACCATGAAAAGCATGGCCACGCAAATCGCGGCACTGCAATCCCTGCAGGGCAGTTCCACCATTGGCCATGACGTGCTCACCGAAGGCTCCACACTGGACATCGTGGATGGGGTTGGCAAAGGCTCGTTCGATCTGAGCTCCAACGCCGATGCGGTAAAGGTGGAAGTCAGCACCGCCGGTGGAACCGTGCTGGGAACCGTCAACCTGGGCGCCCAGGAAAAGGGCCGCCAAGCCTTCACCTGGGATGCCTCGTCCTACACCGGCACCGGCGATCTGAGCTTCAAAGTCACGGCCACCAATGGCGGAACTGCCGTTACCACGACCTCCCTGCAACGCAACAAGGTGGTGGCCGTCAGCAATGACAACAACGTTCTGAATCTGCAATTGCAGAACGGATCGTCGGTGGCCTACGCCGACGTCAAAGCCATTCTGTAAATCCAGCCCCTCTCTCACCGTACTTTCAGGAGCACTCCATGAGCTTTCAACAAGGCCTTTCCGGCTTGAACGCCTCCAGCCAAAACCTGGACGTGATTGGCCACAACATTGCCAACGCCAACACCACCGGCATGAAAGCCTCGCGCGCCGAGTTTGCCGAGCTGTATGCCTCGTCCCTGGGCAGTACCGGAGGTGTGAGCAAGGGCCTTGGGGTGGAAGTACAAACCATCTCACAGCAATTTACCCAAGGCAACATCAGCGTCACCGGCAATTCGCTGGACGTGGCCATTAACGGCAATGGCTTCTTCCAGCTGCAACTGACCGACGGCAGTACGGCTTATGGTCGGGACGGCGCATTCAAGCTGAATAAATCCGGTGAAATCATCACCAATGATGGCGCCCACCTCTTGGGACTCACCGCCGCCGCCGATGGCACCATTCCAACCGGCGGCGCCGTCGGTCCCTTGACGCTGCCCACCGGAGGCGAGATCCCAGCAGTCGCCACCTCGGCGGTCACCCTGGGCTTCAACCTCGACGCGTCGGCCGCCGTAGCTACCGGAGGACCACCACCCACAGCACTGGTTCCAGTGCTGGAAACCTACGGCACCTCCATTACCACCTACAACGCACAGGGCACAGAAATCCCAGTGAGCGTGTATTTCACCAAGACGGCAGCCAACACCTGGGAGGTCTACGCCAGCGTGGACGGTGGCACCGTCACCGACCAAGGCACGCTAACCTATGACGTGAACGGCAACCCAATCTCACCCAGTTTGACCAGCCTCACGCTGCCCACCGCCACCGGTGGCACCGTGACTGCCACACTGGACGCCAGCGCATCCACCCAATACGGCTCCAAATTCGCGGTGAATACCGCCACCCAGGATGGCCAGGCCCCCGGCACGCTGACCGCGATCACCATCGACGCCAGCGGTATCGTCCAGGGCACCTACTCCAACGGTAAGTCGCTGGCGGCGGGGCAAATCCAGCTGGCCACCTTCACCAATGTGCAGGGCCTGGCGCCGATTGGCAGCAATTTCTGGCGCGCCACTCCGTCTAGCGGCGACCCATCGGCCAAAGGTGTACCCGGCAGCGGCAACCTGGGCTCCCTGCGCGCCGGCGCACTGGAAGACTCCAACGTAGACCTGACCAAAGAGCTGGTCAACATGATGACCGCCCAGCGCGCCTACCAGGCCAATGCACAAACCATCAAGACCCAGGACCAGGTGATGTCCACCTTGGTGAACCTGCGTTAATAAGCTGGCCTGCCTGAGGACGCCCCGCCATGGACCACATCATTTACACCGCGATGACAGGTGCCAACACCGCGTCGAACCGACAAGCGGTGCTGGCCAACAACCTGGCCAACGTGTCCACCAACGGCTTTCGGGCAGAGCTGGCAACATTCCGCTCGGTACCCTTGAACGGCCCCGGCTCCAGCACCCGCGTCTTCGCTCTGGAAACCACCACTGGCCACTCGGAACTGCCTGGCCCGGTACAGCGCACCGGCCGCAACCTGGATGCCATGGCCCAAGGCAATGCCTGGTTTGCCGTGCAAGGCCTGGACGGTACCGAGGCCTACACCCGCTCCGGCGTGTTTGAGATTTCCCCTACCAGCACCCTGGTCACACCGACCGGTCTGCCCGTGCTGTCCGACGGTGGCTCCCCCATCGACGTACCCAATGGCGCAGAAATCACCCTGGGCAGCGATGGCACCATCAGCGCCAAGGTGGCTGGGCAAGCGCCCACCAACCTGGGTCGCCTGAAGATGGTGACCCCTACCACCGACGACCCACTCAAACGGGGCGACGACGGCCTGTTTCGTGCCACCTCCGGCGACCCCTTGCCCCAGGACGGCACGGCCAAACTACTGGCCGGCGCCATAGAAGGCTCCAACGTCAATGCCGTGGAAACCATGGTCGGCATGATCCAAGTGGCACGCCAGTTCGAGACCCAGATGCGCTTGCTGCAAACCGCCGAAACCAATGACAAGAGCGCCAGCCAGCTGCTGAACGTACAGGGCTGAAATGCCCGCTAAAGAGAAAGAACTGCCATGATCAACTCCCTGTGGATCGCCAAGACCGGCATGGAAGCCCAGCAAACCCAGCTGGACGTCATCTCGCACAACCTGGCCAACTCCTCCACCACGGGCTACAAACGTGCCAACGCGGTTTTTGAAGATCTGATCTACCAGAACCTGCGCCAGGTCGGAGCCAACAGCACGGAACAAAACCAGCTGCCCACCGGTCTGCATCTGGGCCTGGGTGTGCGCACGGTGTCCACCACCCGTTCGTTCGCGCAGGGTAGCCTGCAGCAAACCGGCAACACCCTGGACGTAGCGATCAACGGCAACGGCTTCTTCCAGGTCAACCAGTCGGATGGCACCATAGGCTATACCCGCGATGGCTCCTTTCAGGTCGATTCACAAGGCCGCCTGGTCACGGCCGAAGGTCTGACAGTAGCCAGCGGCGTGACCATTCCGGTCAACACCCAAAGCGTCACCATCAGCACCGACGGCTCGGTGACCGTCATGCTGGCCGGCAATGCCACGCCGCAGCCTGCAGGCAATATCACGATGGCCAACTTCATCAACCCGGCTGGCCTGGAGCCCAAGGGCGGCAATTTGTACATCGAAACCGCTGCCTCGGGCCAACCCACCACCGGCACCCCCGGCGTCAGCGGCATGGGCGTGATCAAGCAAGGCTTCGTAGAAAGCTCGAACGTGAACATGGTGCAGGAACTGGTCACCATGATCCAGACCCAGCGCGCCTACGAGATGAACTCCAAGGCCGTGCAAACCTCCGACCAGATGTTGCAAAAGCTGGCGCAGCTCTAAAACTGCGCGAGGAGTTTCACCATGCGTATCCCCTTGACTGCCGCTATCGCACTGGGCCTGCTTTGCACCGGCTGCGCAACCATACACAACTCGCCCAAGGTCGATTTCGCCGAAGCAACCACTCCGCGCGCCATTCCCACCATGTCGCCGGAATCCACGGGCCCGGCCACAGGCAGCCTGTTTTCTACCAACCGCTACCGGCCCGGTTTCGAAGACCGCCGCCCCCGCATGGTTGGCGATACGCTGACGATCCAGATCGTGGAAAACGTCACGGCCAGCCAAACCTCCACCTCCACCATTGACCGCAAGGACACCCTGGCCTCCAGCGTAACGGCACTGCCGTTTACCGGTACCGGCATGCTGGGCAAACTGGGCGTAGGCGCAGATTCGTCCAATGCGTTCTCCGGCAAGGGAGGCACCAGCAGCGCCAACACCTTTACCGGCTCCATTACTGCCACCGTGGTCCAGGTTCTACCCAACGGCCACCTGGTCGTGGCCGGCGAGAAGCAGATCGGCGTCAACGAAAACGTGGACGTTCTGCGCTTCACAGGCACGGTGGACCCGCGCTCCGTCCAACCAGGCAGCATCGTCAGCTCGGCGGCGGTCGCGAATACACGCATTGAATCCAAGGGCCGTGGCGCACAAGGCGAAGCCCAGGCATTAGGCTGGTTGTCCCGGTTCTTTTTGAACGTTCTGCCTTTCTGATGCGCCGGAAAATAGTGCTAAAGGTTTAGCCAAATCGGCCGAACCACTCTGTAGAACAGGTTGTTCGCCATGCATTTCTTCCGCCGCCAGCCAGCACGCCGTGTTTCGACATGGATGGCAGCGCTATGCATGGCCGTCGGCATGCTGGCAGCCCTGCCGGCCCAGGCTTTGCGCATCAAGGAACTGGCCGAAGTCCAAGGCGTGCGCAGCAACCAGTTGACTGGCTATGGCCTGGTTGTGGGTCTGGACGGCACCGGCGACCAGACCACCCAGATGCCCTATACCACCCAGAGCCTGGGCAGCTATCTGCAGCAAATGGGCATCACCCTGCCCGCCAGCCTGACCTCGTCGCTGCAGCTGAAGAACGTGGCGGCGGTCATTGTCACAGCCCAATTGCCCGCATTCGCCCAACCAGGCCAGAAAATTGACATCAACGTCGCCTCCATGGGCAATGCCAAGTCGCTCAAAGGTGGACTGCTGATTGCCACCCCCCTGCGCGGTGCAGACGGTGAAATCTACGCCATGGCCCAAGGCAATATGGTGGTGGCGGGCGCTGGCGCAGCCGCTGGCGGCAGCAAGGTCCAGATCAACCACCTCAGCGCAGGTCGCATCCCCGAAGGCGCCCAGGTGGAACGCAGCGTTCCCACACCTTTGCAAGACGGTGACTTCATCACCCTGGGCCTGAACTCATCCGACTTCCAGACCGCCCGCCGGGTCGCAGAAGCCATCAACAGCAAGCTGGGCCGCGGCCTGGCGAATGCACTGGATGGCCGCACCATCCGTGTGCGCGCCCCGAACGACCCGAACTCCCGCGTGAACTTCCTGGCCGACCTGGAAGAGCTACCGCTGGAGGCCTCGGCACCAGCCGCCAAGGTGGTCATAAATTCGCGCACCGGCTCCATCGTGCTGAACCAGTCGGTCACGCTAGGCCCTTGCGCCATCGCCCACGGCAACCTGTCCATCAGCATCAGCACCACACCGTCGGTCAGCCAGCCCAATCCGCTGTCCCAAGGCCAAACCGTGGTGACCGAAAAAAGCAATATCCAGATCAAGCAGGAACCTGGCATCCTGATACAGGTACCGCCCTCCCCCCAGTTGGCGGACGTGGTGCGCGCCCTGAACGCCCTGGGCGCTACGCCGCAGGACCTGCTGGCCATTTTGCAAGCCATCAAGGCCGCGGGCGCATTGAATGCGGAGCTGGAGGTCATATGACCCACATGACCTCCCTCAGGCTTCGCAGCGTTTAAGACGATGAAAGGTTGATATGTCCATCCAGCAGACATCATCCGTCGCAACCAACTCGCTCGCCGCAGACGCGAAGTCGCTGAATGCGCTGAAACTGCAAGCGGGAAAGGACAGCCCGGCGGCCATCAAGGAAACTGCCAAGCAGCTGGAATCCCTGTTCATGCGCGAGCTGATCAAAAGCATGCGCGAAGCGACCACCAAGTCCGGCATGATGGACAGCGCTGGAGAAAGCCTTGGCACCGATCTGCTGGATCAGCAGTTCTCGGTCATGATGTCCGGCCAACCCGGTGGTATCTCGGCGGCCATCGAACGCCAGCTGTCACGCCAGACCGTGCCCAGCGACAGCTCAGAGTTCAAGATGGGCCCCGCACCCAGCCCCGCTCCCGCCAAACCAGCCACCATCAGCCAAACAGAGTTTGTGGAAAAACACAACACTGCCGCCTCCGTGGTGGAGCAGGCCACCGGCATCCCCGCCAGCTATATGCTGGGCCAGGCCGGCCATGAAACCGGCTGGGGCAAACATGAAATCAAGAACGCCGACGGCACCACCTCGTTCAACCTGTTCGGCATCAAGGCTGGTGCCGGCTGGACCGGCAAGACCGCCACCGTCACTACCACCGAGGTCGTGAACGGCGAAGTGCGCAAGGTCAAGGCCAAGTTCCGCGCCTACGACTCATACCAAGACTCGTTCCGCGATTACGCCAAGCTCATCAACGACAACCCGCGCTACGCCCAGGCTCGCCAGCAAACCGGCTCTGCCCAGGCCTATGCCACCGAGCTCAAGCGCGCCGGCTATGCCACCGACCCCGACTACGCTGCCAAGCTGAACCGGGCCATCAGCACCACGCAGCAGCTGCGTCGGGCCTACGCATAAGAGAGCACCATGGCTGACCTTCTCAATCTCGGGGCGCGTGCGCTGGTTGTTAATGCATCCGCGTTGCAAACTATTGGCAACAATATCGCTAACGCCAATACGGTTGGCTATTCACGCCAGTCCGTGGTGCTCCAGACGGTCGAAGGCCAGTTTACGGGTGGTGGCTATATCGGCCAAGGCGTTGACCTGGCTACGATCCAACGTAACCACGACGAATACCTGACGCGCCAAGCGGCCCTATCCAAGTCGGTCACGGCATCTGACGTGTCCCGCGCCAACAAGCTGCTGCTCATGGAAAACGTCTTTACCGGTGGAACCAATGGCCTGGGCGCTGCGGTCAACGACATGCTGAACGCCTACTCTGACGTGGCCAGCGCGCCGACTGACCTGACCGCGCGCACCGTGGTGCTGAGTCGCACCAACGAGGCCGCCGCCCGCTTCAATGACGCTGCATCACAGCTGGACAATATCCAGAGCGGCCTTACCACCGAGCTACAGGACAAGATCACACAGATCAACACCCTGACCACCAATATCGCCGCAGTCAACGGCCAGATCCAGCGCGCCAAAGGCACAGGCCAATCGCCCAATGACTTGCTGGACAAGCGCGACAACCTGATCAACCAGCTCAACCAGTATGTACAAACCAGCCAGATCGAGGCCGACGACGGCACCGTCACGGTGCTGGCCTCCGGCAGCCAGCCGCTGGTGCTGGGCACGACCGCGGCCACCCTGAAGGTGCAGGCCGATCCGCAGGACGCCTCACGCAGCCAGGTCGCCATCGTGCGCGGCAATTCCTCCGTGGTGATGGACGAGAACATGATGGGTGGCGGCGAAATAGCCGGCCTGCTGAAATTCCAGAACACCGACCTGGCCGAGGGGAAAAACCTGCTGGGGCGCCTGGCGGTCAGCATCACCACGGTCGCCAACGCGCAGCACCAACTGGGGCTGGACCTGGACGGCAACGCGGGTGGAAATCTGTTCAGTCCCGTCTCCATGTCCAACGGCGCTGCCGCAACAGCCAACACAGGCAGCGGCACAATTGCCCTGGCGGTAGACCCTGCCAACGTAGCCAAGCTGCAGGCATCCGACTACGTGGTGACCTACTCCTCCAGCAGCACATTTACAGTCACACGCACGTCCGACAACACCGTCATCACCCCCGATGCCACCACCGGCAGCTATGACGGCCTGATGCTGACCATGGGCGGCACCGCCAACGCCGGCGACAGCTTCTTGCTGCAACCCTATAACACCGCAGCCAGCAAGATCACGGCCGCCTTCTCCTCGCCGCGCCAACTGGCCGTCTCCAGCCCGGTGCAGGCCAGCATGGGCACCACCAATACCGGCAGCCTGTCGGTGGCCAGTCTTGCGGCCAAGTCTGTGCCCATCCCCGCAGCCGTCACGCTGACCTTCACGGGGACCAACACCTATACGCGCTCGGACGTGGCCGGCACCTTCACCTACAGTCCGGGTACGGCGATTCCGGCCGACACCACCAACGCGGCAACCGGCTGGTCGCTGACCATGGCAGGCGTCGCCCAGGCTGGCGACACCGTGACCCTGGGGCCGGCCAACACCAGCTTCGCCCAGCTCAATGCCGGCAATGCCGACGCCATGCTGGACCTGCGTGACCTACAGTTGTTCGACGGCGCCAAGCTGGCCGATGGCTATGCCGCGCTGATGTCGCAGGTTGGCGTCAAAGTGCAAAGCGTGCAGTACACCGCCGACGTGTCCAAATCGATCTCCGACAACCTGGAGACATCGCGTACCGGCGTTTCCGGCGTGAACCTGGACGAAGAAGCCGCCCGCCTGCTGCAATACCAGCAGGCCTACCAGGCATCGGCCAAGATGATCCAGATCTCGCAGAGCGTTTTCGACAGCATGCTGCAAAGCATTGGCCATTGATCCCGAGGAGAGTTAGATGAGCAACAGCTTCACCCGTCTGGGCTCCGCCAACGGCTACGACCAGGCCCTGCGCAACCTGAGCAACCGCTATGCCCAGCTCTCGTCGCTGCAAGAAAATGTGACCTCCGGCAAGAAGATCCTGCGCGCCAGCGACGACCCCACCGGAGCCGGCCAGGCCGAGCGTGCCACCACCCGCATTGAACGCATCAAGACGGAAGCCCGCGCCCTGAACAACCAGGTCAGCTCCATCAGCCAGGCGGAGTCCACCCTGGGCAAAGCAAACGACCTGCTCACCTCGTTCCGCGACCTGGTGGTACAGGCCGGCAACGGCGCCAACAGCCCGACCGAGCGCGAAACTATCGCCAATCAACTCAGCAGCATCCGCGATGAGCTGCTGACCCTGGCCAACACCAAGGACAGCAACGGCATGCCGCTGTTCAACGGCCTGGGCAGCACGGCCACGCCGTTCCAGACCAGCGCCGACGGCGTGGCCCCGGACCCCGACTACAACTTCAACGGACTGCCGGGCCAGACCTCAGCCACCACGGTCGCCATCCCCTACGCACTGGATGGCCGCGCCACCTGGATGGATGTGCCGCAAGGCAATGGTGTGTTCAACATCAGCTTGGGCAGCACCAATACCGGCACCGCGTTTTCCGATGTAGGTACGGTGGTGGATGCCACCACCGCCGCCGCCCAGGGCACCGACTACACCATCAATTTCACCGCGCCCGTGGCCCCGGCCACCGGAGCCACCACCTACACGATCACCAACAACACCACTGCCACGACCTCGGCGGCCCAGACCTACACGGCCGGCCAGACCATCACCATGGGGGGCATCTCCACCGTGATACGCGGCACCCCCGCCAATGGCGACTCTTTCGAGGTGAATGCCAATGTGCTGACCGACCGTCCCAGCATCTTCAGCGTGCTGGACCGAGCCATCACCTCCATGTTTGCCAAGAACTCGGCGGGCGTCACCACCACCACCGGCGCCACCAGCACCGATGCCAACTTCAACCAGGAACAGGCCATCTCCCTGGCGCAGATCGACAACAGCCTGGCCAAGATCAGTGCCAGCCGCGGCCACGCAGGCGACCTGCTGAACCGAGCCGACCGCATCACCGACGCGCAAACCCTCAAGTCCACGCAGGCCGAGACCGACCGATCCAACGCGGAAGACATCGACATGTACGCCGCCGTGGCCGACCAGAAGAACCAGCAAACCGCCTACCAGGCCGCCCTGCAGTCCTACGCCTCGATACAGAAGCTGTCCCTGTTCAACTTCATCAGCTGAGCCCCATGCCATGAACGCCACCGTGCTGGGCAGCGTCAGCCTGGGCTACCGGCCACTGTGGGACCGGCGCCGCTCGCTGTCGGCAGTGCAGTTGCTCATAGAAGCGCGGCCCGACACCACCGTGGATGCAGGCCACCTACTCGCCGCCCTGCAGGAACAGGGCGACGCCAGCACCCCGCCCTGGCTGCTCTCACCCAACTCACCCGAGCTGCTGCGCGACCTACTGGACCAGACCAGCTCCAGCCGGCACTGGATAGAAGTGCGCGGTGACTGGCTGCAGGCCCCCGCCATCAGCGACCGCGTGCAGCGTGCGCAGCGGCGCGGCCTGCGCATGGTGTGGCGCGGCGAGGCCGATATGCTGCCCGGTGGCGCGCTGGAGCGCTGCTTTTTCACCCACCTGCTCTACCTGTCGCCCCAGGCCGCGCTCAGTGCTTTGCAAGCCGCTGCACGCAAGCGGGCCGGTGCCCAGGGCGCGCTGCACAGCCCGGTGCAAGCCGGTCAAATCTACGAAGGCATTGCCAGCCGCCTGCTGATGGAGCATTGCCTGGACCAGCAAAACGCCGCCGCGCTGCTGGGCTGGCCGGACGAAGACATCCTCTACGCCCTGCAGCACAAGGCCACCGGCCCGGACCGCCAGGCCGTGCTGCAAATGATCCGCGCCGTGGACGAAGACCGCAGCACCGAGCACATCGAAGCCCTGCTGTGCGCCGAGCCCATACTCACCTTCCGCTTCCTGGCCTACGCCAACTCGGCCTCCGTGGGCCTGCGCAACACCATCGAGTCGGTGCGCCACGGCCTGATGATGCTGGGCCTGCAGGCGCTGCGCCGTTGGCTGTATGAAATCCTGCCCGGCGCCTCCAGCGACCCGAATCTGCGGCCGGTCAAAGCATCCATCGTGCTGCGCGCCAAGCTGATGGAGCACCTGATGCACGCCGGCGCCGAGCAGGAGCTCAGCCGCGAGATCTACCTATGCGGCCTGTTCTCGCAAATCGATGTGCTGATGGGCGAGCCCCTGGGCACGGCTCTGCACCGGGTGCCACTGTCCAGCCGCATCTACGCGGCCACACTGCACGGAAGCGGCCCCTACGCCCCCCTGCTGCAGATTGCCTGCGCGCTGGAAAACGGCCACGGCACCGCCACCCGCGCACTCTGCCACCAGTTGGGCATGCCGCTGGAAGACGTGAACCGCGCCCTGCTGCGCACCCTGGCCGCGCTGAAACTCGCCGTCTGAGCTGACCCGTGCACCGAGGTGGCGCCTACTGCGCTAGCCATGGATCTAAAAAATAGATACAAAAAGCTGCTCCGGCGCAGGCATTATCTGTGCCGCAAGCTATACAAAACATAGCAGTCTAAAACGGTCCATGGCATGGGTAATGGCCAGCACCAGAGTCGAATCCCGCGACTTTGCTGGTTCCGTTTCTGTGTCAGTACGCGATCACCGACTTCCCCCGACCCCGAGGATCGGAGGCAGCTGTGGGCCTACCGATAATGACTTGGATTGCCTGTACGTCCGTACTAAAAGCCCACGTCGATACCGAATACCCGCGCCCCACCAGCTCTGCAACGAGCTCCGCGGGCAACGGCGAAGACGGCTCACCTTCAATGACGCGCTCCTGGGGCAGTTGGCGATGAAAGCGGCGGCTACGCACTGCCGTTTCCACGTCCATGCCGTAGTCATACATATTGGCAAGTACTTGGTACACCGAAGTGAAGATGCGGGAACTGCCGGGCGTGCCGACCACGTCCACAGGTTTGCCATCTTGGAGCACGATGGTGGGCGACATCGACGACAAAGGCCGCTTGCCTGGCGCGACGGCGTTGGCGTCTCCTCCCACCACGCCCAGCGAGTTGGGTTGGCCCGGCACGGTAGCGAAATCGTCCATTTCATCGTTCAGCACGAAACCTGCGCCGCGAACGACCACACCGCTGCCATAGGGCATGTTCAGCGTGTAGGTGTTGGAAACCGCGTTGCCCCATTTGTCGATGATGAAAAAATGCGTCGTGTGCATCTTGGGCGCACCCGGCTTGGCGTCTTGCGTCGGTGTAATCGCCGCAGGATTGACCTCGGCGGTGCGGGCGGCGATATACGCCGGGTCCAGCAGGCCTGCCACGGGAACATCGGTAAAAGCCGGGTCGCCCAGATACTGCGCCCTATCGGCAAACACCCGCTTCATCATCTCTGCGTTGAGGTGGATGTATTGGGCACTATTGACCGGAACACCTGCAAACAGGGTGTTGGACAGCGCAGATTTCATCCCCAGCAACTGGACCAACGCGATACCGCCAGAGCTTGGCGGCGGTGAACCCAGTACCGTCATCCCCTTCCACTGCATGGCCAAGGGCTCACGCCACACCGGCGCGTAGGCGCGCAAGTCGGCCTTGGTGATGATGCCTTTCCCGCCGTCTTGCGCCATCGCAGCCACCAGCAGGTCCGCAGTCATGTCTCGGTAGAACTCTGCCGCACCACGGGCCGAAATACGCTCCAGCGTGGCGGCAAGCTCCGGCTGCTTGAACAACAAACCCGCGGAAGCGCATGGGGCGTCTACCTGACGCTGGCTCAGTGCGCCACGGCGTACTCTTCCGTCGGCTTGTCGTTGGGATTGGCCCAGGCGGCTTTGGTCGCCTGGGAAGCTGGCAGGTTGATGGAAGCACCCGTCGGAGGAACAGACTTCATGAACCATTTGTCGTAGATGGTTGCGATCTCGCCGCTCTTCATCAGTCCGCGCAAAGTGTTGTCAATGCTTTGCTTGAAAGCGGCATCGCCTTTACGCACCATGATGGCGATGGGCTCGACCCCCAGCACCTCCCCCACAATCTTGTAGTCGGCAGGTTTGCGCGCGTTGGCGATGTTTCCGGCCAGCACCTGGGCATCCATCACAAAGGCATCGGCGCGTCCTGACTCCAGGTTGAGCAGGCTTTCAGCGTGGTCCTTGCCAAACACCTCCTGGAACTCCACACCCTGGGCACGCTGGTGCTTACGCAACACCTGCACGCTGGTCGTTCCACTGGTGGTCGCCACCTTTTTACCGTTCAGCTGGCTGATCGACTGGATGCCGGAGCTGGCCTTGACGGCAATCCGAATCTCTTCAACGTAGGTGGTGACGGCGAAGGCGACCTGCTGCTTGCGCGTCGCGTTGTTGGTGGTGGAGCCGCACTCCAGGTCGATGGTTTCGTTCTGCAGCAAAGGCATGCGGTTGGTGGAGGTCACCGGAAGGTAGCGAACCTCCAGCTTCGCAAGGCCCAGCTGCTTCTGGATGTCGGCCAGTGCACGTTGGCACAGCTCAACATGAAAGCCAACGTACTGCTCCTTGCCCAAGGTGTACGACAGCACGCCGGACGAATCCCGCACGCCCATCGTGACGGTCCCCGTCGATTTGATTTTCTGCAGTGTGTCCGCCTGCGCAGCGAATGCCGCACAGGCCGCAATAAGAGTCAGAGCCAGAGTTTTCATGGTTTTTCTCGTGGGGCGGTCGTCGGTCGGGGCTTACTTGGCGAAGAGCTTGGTGATATCGCCAAATGCCTTGATCTCGAGGGCATTGCCAGAGGGGTCCAGAAAGAACATGGTGGCCTGTTCACCTGGCTCACCCTTGAAGCGGACGTAGGGTTCAATGATGAATTCGACGCCCTCTGCCTTCAGTCGGGCCGACATGGTGTCCCAGTCCGCCATGGGCAGCACGATGCCGAAATGGCGGCAGGGCACACCATGGCCATCTACCGCGTTGCGTTGGGCCAGGCCGGTTTCGCTGGGGGCCAGGTGCGCAACGATCTGGTGGCCGTAGAAGTTGAAGTCAATCCAATCGTCGGAAGCACGCCCTTCGGGACAGCCCAGCAAACCACCATAAAAGCGACGCGCCAGGGCGAGGTCATGCACCGGGAAAGCCAGGTGAAACGGGGAGAGCATCGCAGGATTTGTTTGGGGATTTTGCATTTTTGACCTTGGTGGTGAGGAAAGATGCGCAAGTGTGAATCCCGCGTGAAAATAATAATATCAATATATATTTATCCTGAGTACAAATATTTTTTGTGATTGGTTGCAGCCGATCCATCACCCTGGAGTTGACGCATGATTCGCGAACTCAAGACCTTCATCGCAGTGGCAAGACAGGGCACATTTGCTGCGGCGGGTGAAGCCATTGGCCTCACGCAGGCGGCGGTCAGCGCACAGATGCAGCGGCTAGAGACTGAGCTGGGCTTCGCACTTTTCGACCGCACAGGGCGATCGGCGCGGCTCAATGCGATGGGACAGCAGACGCTCGACCGGGCGCAGGAGCTGATCCGCCTCTACGGCGACCTCGGCTCACGCCAGAAGGGCCGGGCGGCGGCGGTATTCGTCCGCATCGGAGCAATTGCATCGGTGCAAAGAACCCTGCTGCCCGACGTGCTGGCCAAATTCCACAAGCAGTTTCCGGATTGCCGCTCTCGCGTGATTCCGGGTTTGTCGATGGATTTGGTGAACCAGGTGGATGCCGGGGATATCGACATGGCGGTGATCATCCGCCCGCCTTTTTCGCTGCATTCGGACCTGCGCTGGACCACGCTGTCACGCGAGCCATTCCGCCTGCTGGTACCCCGCGCGGTGGAGGGCAACGACTGGTCCGAACTGCTGGCCAGCCAGCCGTTCGTACGCTACGACCGCGCCTCATTCGGCGGCAGGCAGGTTGACCGCTTCTTGCGTGCAGCACATCTGCATGTGCAGGAGGTCTGCGAGGTGGACGAGCTGGAAGCCATCGTGCGCCTGGTGGCGAATGGGGTCGGCATCGCGCTGCTGCCGCAGACCAGCACCAACCGGCGCTGGCCCGCCGCAGTGCGCGCGATCAATCTGGGGCAACACACCTTCCATCGGGACATCGGCATGGTGCACCGCGCCCGTCGCAGCATGGACGAGACCGCCCAACATCTGGCCGATCTGGTAGCTGCTGCTTACGGCGAGCCCCCATCTGGCGTCGAGGCATAAAAAGGCACTTGGGGGATGTTATGCATAACTCCCTGCTATCCGTGGCAACACGGACTCGGGCGGTCTTAATGCAAAAAGCTGGGCGGTGCGTCGTGGGACGACTTGAACTTGTCCTGCCAGCCGGCCCGCGAATGGGACTTGGCCGGGGAGTTCTTGGCACGCCGCTCCACCACGGGGCGCGACTGCTCTTCCTGCAGCCGCTTGTCCAGCTCGGCCTTGAGCTGCACCACGACCGCATCGCCCTCCCCATAACGGCTGCGCAGGTCATCCAAAAGACTATCCAAGCCAAATGCGTGTGTGGGCATAAGTCCACTCCCGTGAAAAGTAGCGGGCTTGAGTGTAGGTTGGATACCCCAGCCCATGGGTAACAAACTGCAGCCCATGCTACCGGTACCGCACCCAACTCTGCAAAACTTGATGCGCATCAAACTGCGCACATGGGTGCCCTACGCTACGCTTGAGGTCTACGAAAAGACATGGAAAAAGCACCTCTAGCGCAGGGAATACAGGCGCAATAAGCTACATAATTTATAGCAAAACCAGCCGACATACGCACCATGTCTGCCGCAGCTTAATTTTTGCCCGCAGAGCCAAATGCCACGCGCTGCACCCGGTAGCCATGCCGGGCCATCCAGGCCGGAATGCCGGTAGGGCCCACCATGTGCAGGCTGCCGACCGCAGCGAAGACAGAAGTACCCTGCCCATGCAGGCGGTCTATGGCCTGCGCCATGCCGAGGTTGCGGTCGTCCAGCAGGGCTTTCATTGTGCGGCGCTCGCGGTCGTTCGCTGGAGCGCATTCGCACCAGGCCTTGTAGGCCTGCAAAGTGGCGTGGTCGCCCTCGTCCCACATGCGGACCATGCGCAAGGTGATACGGCGCACCTTGCCAGAAGCCATATCGTCCAATTGCTCCTGGACGCCCTCGTTTCGCTCTTCTGCATTGGCGGCCAGCAGCAAGCGCACCTGGTCTTGCGGTGTTTCCAGCCCCACCACCGGCATGGCGCGCGCGTGGGCGATGGCGGCCAGCTGGACGTCTGCGCCCCAATCTCCCGAATATCCGTCGGCGCGCAGCATGCCAATGTCCAACATGGTCACCTGCATTTCCGGCGCAAACATATCGCTCAAAGCCGGGGGCAGGCAGGCTTGGGCCACCGCTTGGCGCAAACGCGCCTCCAAGGCGGGCGCCAGCATCTGGTCGGGCTGGCGCGCCAAGCCTGCCATCAGGGCCTGGATGGTGGCGGGCACAGCGTCCATTTCCAGCGCCAACTGCTGGCTCGCGTCCAGCGCGGCCTGGGTCTGTGGACCTGGCCGGGCCCAATCGGGTTTGCCTATATGCATGGTGCCGTACAGGTAGGAGGTGTGGCCGCCCTTGCTGATACGCCACAGAAAACCACGGTCGCGCGCCGGGCTGTCTGGCATGGCCACCAGGGGTGGGTAGCGGCTGGCACAGTCGGCGGGCGGTTCGCCTGCGCTGGACGGCTGGGCCCAGGCCAGCAGCGGAGCCATCAGGCAGGCCGCCAAAGCGGCACAAAGGATACGGGGCAGCGGAAGGCTTAAAGACATCGCGCCAGCATATCAAGCGCCATTGCGCACCCGCTCGAACACCCGCCAAAAGGCCGCGTCCTGCGTGCTGGCGAAGTTAATGCGCATCAGGCTGCTGGGCGGGCGCGCCAGATGGAACAGCCCACCCGGCGCCAGCATGTAGCCCACGTCCAGCATGCGCTGCGACAAGGCGTCGGTATCCACCCCGGTATCCACCCAGCCGAACAGGCCCGCGGGTTCGGACGCAAACGTGCAGCCCGCCGCCAGCGCCAGGCGCACGCTGCGGGTGCGGGCCTGGTCCAGCCGGGCACGTACGCGCTCGGCATGGCGGCGCAGCTGGCCCTGGTCTATGCACCAGGCCAGCGCCTTTTCCAGCAAAGCCGGGGTGGTCAAGGTGGCCAGCAGCTTGGTGTCCAGCAGGCGCTCGACCAGCGCCTCGGGCGCAGCCAGGTAGCCCACGCGCCAGCCCGGCGCCAGAATTTTGGAGAAACCACTGGCGTACAGCGTGCGCTGCAGGCCGTCCAACACGCACAGGCGGGTGGCGTGCTCGGGCGCCAGGTGGCTGTAGGTGTCGTCCTCGACGATGTAGAAGTTGTGTGCATTGGCCAGCGTCAGCACCCGGTGCGCTGCGCCCGGCGTCAGGCAGTAGCCGGTGGGGTTGTGCAGCACGCTGACGCTGACGAACAACTTCGGGCTGTGTGCCTCACAGTAGCGCGCCATCACCGCCAGGTCCGGCCCCTCGGCGCTGCGCGGCACCGGCAGTATGCGCATGCCCATGGCCGCCAGCCGGGCAAACTCCACCGCCCAGCCTGGCTCCTCCACCATCACATAGTCGCCGGCGCGCAGCAAAGCGCGGCTAACGATGTCCAGCGCGTGGGTCGCACCCACGGTGGTGATGATCTGCTCGGGCGCGGCCGGTATGTGCAGGCCGGCCAGCTTTTGCGACAGGGTCTTGCGCAGGCCCAGGTCGCCCGCCGGCTCGCCGTAGCGCAGGGTGAAGTCGGCCGTGCCGGCCGCCACGCGGCGCACCGCGGCGGGCATGAAGTTGTTGACCAGCCAGTCGGGCGGCAGCACACCCATGCCGGGCTGGGGCTTGTCGCTGTCGCCATGGAACATGCCGCGCATCAGAGCGGCTGCATCAATGGGCCGGCGTGCCACCCGGCTTGCTCCTGAATCCGTAGCATCTGGCGCAGATAAATCCTGCGCCTGCGCCGTTTCTCGCACATAAAACCCGCGGTTTTTGCGGGCCTCCACCAGGCCCAGGGCCAGCAGCCGGTCGTAGGCCGCCACCACGGTGGAGGCGCTGACCTGGTGCTGCTGCGCACACTGCCGCACCGAGGGCAGGCGTGCCCCGCCGGCCAACAGGCGGCTGCGTATGCGCTCGGCGAAATGGCTGGCGAGCTGCTCGGTCAAAGACTGGGATGCGGCTTTCATGAGCATGGAGAGCCCCTTTCCAAAGACGGTGGCAGACAGCAAACCCAAGTCTGTGCTGCTTTTTCTATCAATACAGTTCAAAAACTGACGCCACAAAGTGTACTGCTAGTGTGCTGGTATTGCCACTACATTGAATGTCCACTCCGGGCCTAACCACCATGTCCACCCTGCACAGCACCGTACTGCACACCGCACCTACCCCGCTCAGTGCCGCCGAGCGCCGCGGCCTGTGGCTGGGCCTGCTGGGGGTGGTGATTTTTGCGCTGACCCTGCCGATGACACGCTTGGCCGTGGGCACGTCGGCCGACCCGCAGATGTCCGGCGTGTTCATCGCCATGGCCCGCGCCGCAGCCGCTGGGCTGCTGTCCATCGCCTTCCTGCTCGCCACACGGGCACCGCTGCCGCAGCGCGCGGACTGGTGGCCGCTGGCCCTGACCGCCTCGGGCGCGGTGTTCGGCTTTCCGCTGCTGACCTCCATTGCCATGCGGCATGTGGAAGCGGTACACGCCAGCGTGATCGTCGGCGTGCTACCGCTGACCACCGCCGCCGCCGGTGCGCTGCTGCACCGCCAGCGCCCGTCCAAAGGCTTCTGGCTGTGTGCTGCCCTGGGCAGCGCGCTGGTGGTGGGCTTTGCGATGCTGCGCTCGGGCAGCGGTTTGTCCATACAGTCCGCCGATGTACTGCTCTTGCTGGCCATGTTGTTCGGCGCCGTGGGTTATGGTTTTGGCGGCCTGCTGTCGCGGCGCATGCGGGCTGACCACGTGATCTGCTGGGCCCTGGTGATCTCGCTGCCGCTGACCGTGCCCGGCGCGGCGTTCACCTGGCCAGCGGCCGCGCTGCAGCCCACCAGCTGGCTGGCATTTGGCTACCTGGCGGTGTTCTCGCAGTGGCTGGGCTTTTTTGCCTGGTACCGCGGCCTGGCGCTGGGCGGTACGGTGCGCGTCAGCCAGGTGCAGCTGGTGCAGCCGTTCTTGAGCATGCTGTTCGCCGTGCCGTTGCTCGGTGAGCGCCTGGATACGGTAACGGTGGGTTTCGGGCTAGCCGTCATCGCCGTGGTCTTCATCGGCAAGCGCATGCCGGTGCGTTGATTGTTGAAAGAAGCTTTATGACAACCCAACTCTTCTTTGCGCTGACGCTGTTTGCCTTCGTCAGCTCCATCACCCCCGGTCCGAACAATCTGATGCTGCTGGCCTCGGGCGTGAACCACGGTTTTCGTGCCACGCTGCCACACATGGCCGGGGTGTCGATCGGCTTCTTTATTCTGCTGGCTGCGGTCGGCCTGGGTCTGGGTCTGCTGTTTGAACAAATACCGCAGCTCTACCTGGTGCTGAAGTGGCTGGGCACGGCCTATCTGCTGTACCTGGCCTGGGGCGTGGCCACGGCCGGCGCGCCCAAAGACGCCGAGGCCAGCCACCCCATCAGCTTCTGGGGCGCGGCCGGTTTTCAGTGGGTCAACCCCAAAGCCTGGGTGATGGCGGTGGGCGCTTTCAGCAGCTATGTGCCAGCCCACAGCAGCCACGCACTGGTCGTAGCTGCGGCCGCCTGGTTTGCGATTGTCGGCATCCCCGCCATCAGCCTGTGGGCCTTCTCGGGCAGCCGGCTGCGCCACTGGTTGCGCATACCCCACTACCGGCGACTTTTCAACGGTTTGATGGCAGTTTTGCTGGTCGCTTCGCTCGCACCCATGCTGTCCTAGCCGACAATCCCTTTCCAACTACGCGTAAAAACCTGCCGCGCTGTGCGGCACCTTGAAAGAGCACCATGAGCATCCCCGCGAACCCCTGGCATCTGGCCGCCCGCACCGAGAAAATGAACTCTTCGGTGATCCGTGAAATCCTCAAGGTGACTGAACGCCCCGGCATCATCAGCTTTGCCGGCGGCCTGCCCTCACCCAAGACCTTCCCCGTGGCCGAGTTCGCCGCCGCCTGCGAAAAAGTGCTGCACGAAGACGGCCGGGGCGCGCTGCAATACGCCGCCAGCGAAGGCTATGGCCCGCTGCGCGAGATCGTCGCCGCCCAGCTGCCCTGGAATGTGGAAACCTCCCAGGTACTGATCACCACCGGCTCGCAGCAAGGCCTGGACCTGCTGGGCAAGGTGCTGATCGACCCGGGCAGCAAGGTGCTGGTGGAGACGCCCACCTACCTGGGCGCGCTGCAGGCCTTCGCCCCCATGGAGCCCAAGGTGGTCAGTGTGGCCAGCGATGACGAGGGCGTGGACCTGGACGACCTGGCCCGCAAGGCAGACAACGGCCGATTCTTCTACGTGCTGCCCAACTTCCAGAACCCCACCGGCCGCACCATGACCGAAGCCCGCCGCGCCGCCTTGGTGGAACGCGCCGCCGCCCTCGGCCTGCCCCTGGTCGAAGACAACCCCTACGGCGACCTGTGGTTCGACGCGCCGCCGCCCGCGCCGCTTACCGCCCGCAACCCAGACGGCTGCGTCTACATGGGCTCGTTCTCCAAGGTACTGGCGCCCGGCCTGCGCCTAGGCTATGTGATCGCCCCCAAGGCGCTGATGCCCAAGCTGCTGCAGGCCAAGCAGGCCGCCGATCTGCACAGCCCCAGCTTCAACCAGCGCATGGTGGTGGCGGTGATGCAAGACGGCTTCCTGGCCCGCCACGTGCCGACCATCCGCACGCTGTACAAAGCCCAGCGCGATGCCATGCTGGCCGCCATGGAGCGTGAAATGCCCGCCGGCGTGACCTGGAATACGCCCGACGGCGGCATGTTCCTGTGGGCCCGCCTGCCCGAAGGTATCCACGCCGTGGACCTGCTGCCCAAGGCGGTGGACCAGGGCGTGGCCTTTGTGCCCGGCAGCGCGTTCTACGCCGACCAGGCCGACCCACGCACCCTGCGCCTGTCCTTTGTGACGGCCAGCGTGGAACAAATCAATATCGGCATCAAGGCCCTGGCCGCGGCCATTCGCGCCCTCTAAACTCACACCCAATCCCCCTCTCCCCCGGCGGGGGGGACTGGGGGACACCACCGACAGCCACTCTGAAACACCCGCCATGTCCGCACTACAACGCCCTTTCCAGCAAGTCGATGTTTTCACGCCCACCCCCTACCAGGGCAACCCCCTGGCGGTGGTGATGGACGGCACAGGTCTGAGCGAGGCGCAGATGCTGCGCTTCGCCAACTGGACCAATCTGTCAGAGACCGCCTTTCTGCTGCCACCTACGCCCGAGGGCCGGGCCGCTGGCGCCGACTACCGGGTGCGCATCTTCAGCCCCATCGACGAAATGCGCTTCGCCGGCCACCCCACGCTGGGCAGCTGCCACGCCTGGCTGCAAGCTGGCGGCCAACCCCGGCAGAGCGGTGTGGTGGTGCAGGAATGCCAGGTCGGCCTGGTGCGCATCCGCCGCCGCGACAGCCGCCTGTTCTTTGCCGCACCGCCTTTGAAGCGCAGCGCACCCAGCCCCATGCTGCTGGCCCAGCTGGCCGCCGCCCTGGGCTTGAAGGCGCGCGACGTGGTGGCCGCGCAGATGCTGGACAACGGCTCGCCCTGGCTGGGCCTGCTGCTGGACAGCCCGCACACCGTGCTACAGCTCAAGCCCGACCAGCTGGCGCTGAAGAACCTGGGCCACAAAGTTGGCGTGGTGGGCATCTACCCCACGGAAGACGCGGCCCCACCGCTGATAGTGCGCTCCAACCGCGAGGCCCGCGCCTTTGGCAAGACGGCCCCGGCCAGCGCGCCCGAGCCGCATCTGGAAGTGCGCGCCTTTGGCGCCCCGGTGGGCATCCTGGAGGACCCGGTCACCGGCAGCCTGAACGCCAGCCTGGCCCAGTGGCTGATCGCCGACGGATACGCACCCGAGGAATACCTGGTGTCCCAAGGCACCTGCCTGGACCGCGCCGGCCGCATCCACATCGAACGCGATGCGCAGGGCCAGGTGTGGGTCGGCGGCGAGTCGGTCACCTGCGTGAACGGCAGCGTGTTGCTCTAGCCAAACGCTAGGTTTTTAATAGCTGCTTGCGCAGGCAATACCTGCGCTGGCGGCCTTTTTTCTTTATGGAGCCTGCCATGCCCACTCGCCCGTTCCAGCAAGTCGATGTATTCACCGCAACGCCCTACCAGGGCAACCCGCTGGCCGTGGTGCTGGACGGAGCGGGCCTGGGCGACGCCGAGCTGCAGCGCTTCGCCAACTGGACGCATCTGTCCGAAACCACCTTTCTGCTGCCGCCCACCGAGGCCGGCCGGACGGCAGGAGCCGACTACCGGGTGCGCATCTTCGATCCGGTAAGCGAGCTGCGCTTTGCCGGCCACCCCACGCTGGGCAGCTGCCACGCCTGGCTGCAGGCCGGTGGCAGGCCGCAGCAGCCGGGCCTGGTGGTACAGGAATGCCAGGTCGGCCTGGTGCGCATACGCCGCGACGGCAGCCGCCTGCAGTTTGCCGCGCCGCCTATGCAACGCAGCACGCTGGCCCCAGCGCTCATGGCGCAAATCACTGCGGCCCTCGGGCTGAAACCCCAGCAGCTGCTGGTCGCGCAAATGCTGGACAACGGCCTGCCCTGGCTGGGCCTGCTGCTGGACAGCCCACAGACCGTGCTGGCGCTGGAGCCCGACCACACGGCGCTGAAGAACACAGGCATCTGTGTCGGCGTGGTCGGCATCCACGCGGCCCCGGCCGACCCGCTGCTGGAGGTGCGCGCCTTCGCCGCCGCCGTCGAAGTGCCCGAAGACCCGGTCACCGGCAGCCTGAACGCCAGCCTGGCCCAGTGGCTGATCGCCGATGGCTTTGCTCCCACGCAATACCAGGCCGCCCAGGGCACGCGCCTGAACCGCCAAGGCCGGGTGCACGTCTACCAGGACGCGGACGGCCAGGTATGGGTGGGCGGCGAATCCGTCACCTGCATCGAAGGCCGGGTACTCTTTTAGTCAACGCCGCAGGGCTGCGCCCACCTGGCGCGCGGCCTGGTCAATCACGGCGGGGCTGAAGGGCGCAAAGCCCATGACCAGGCCCTGGCCCACCGGGTGGCTGCTGGTGTAGCGCCCCAAGGGCGCAGCCTGTATCCCGATGGGGGCCAAACGGCGCAGGGCCGTGGCTTCATCCATGTCCACCAAGCGGCCCACCACGTCCAGCCCGGCCTGCACCGTGGGCAGCTCGATCAGCCCCCGCCAGTGCGAGTGGGCCGCCTGCTCCAGCGCTGCAGCCCGGGCTGCGTAGAGCTTGCGCATGCGGCGCACATGGCGGTCGAAATGGCCGTCGGCCATGAAGTCGGCCAGCACCGCCTGGGCCAGACCATTCGCATGGCGGGAGGTCAGCGAGGCGGCGCGCTGAAACGGCTCGACCAAGTGCGTCGGCAGTGCCACATAGGCCAGGCGCAGGGCCGGGAACAGCAGCTTGCTGAAGGTGCCGGCCAGCACCACATGGGCGTCTGCGCCCGGCAGGCCTTTCAGCGCCGGAATCGGCTTGGCGACGAAGCGGTATTCGCTGTCGTAGTCGTCTTCGAAAATGCAGGCCTGGTTGGCTATCGCCCAGCGCAGCAGCGCCAACCGCCGCTCGGGCGACAAAGCCACGCCCAGAGGTGCCTGGCGCGATGGCGTCACATAGGCCAGGCGCGCCGTGGGTGCCAGGCTCAGCCCGTCGTCCACCCGCAGACCATCCGCGTCCACCGGCACATCCACCACCTGGGCACCAGAGGCCAGCAGCACCTGCCGCGCGCCGGGGTAACCAGGGTCTTCCATCCACACCGCGTCACCGGGCGCCAGCAGCAAACGCGCACACAGGTCCAGCGCCTGCTGCACGCTGCTCAACACCACGATCTGCGTGGCCGACACCGCCACACCCCGGGCAATCGCCAGGTGTGCGGCGATGGCCTCGCGCAGCTCGGCCAGGCCGGCGGGGTCGGCGTCCCACAGCGCGTGCAGCCGGGACGGGCGCAACTGGCGCGCATGCAATTGGCGCCACAGGGTCATGGGGAAAGCGCTGACATCGCACCGGTGGGGCGCGAAGGGCAACGGAGCCCCACCACCACCCAACGGAAACGGCGGCTCCAAGTGGGCCACGCGCTGCAACCATGGGCCGGACGGAGGCGTCGGCTTGGCGGCCGGTAGCGGGCTGCGCCGTCGGGGTATCGGCCCGACGCGCAAGGCCAGGTCCGGCAAGGCATGGCTGACACGCGTGCCGCTGCCAGGCTGGGCCAGGAGGTAGCCCTCGGACACCAGCTGACTGTAAGCCGCCTGCACCGTGCCACGGGCCAGGCCGTGCTGCAGCGCCAGGCTGCGCGTGCTGGGCAAGATGCTGTCGGCCGGCAGCCGGCCATCGAGGATGGCCCGGCGCAGCGCGCCGTGCAGCCAGTGCTGCAGGCCTTCGCCAGGTGCGGGCGTACCCAGTGGCAGGTCGCCGATCAGCGGGGCCTGCGTATGTTTTCCGGCCATGGCGTGGTGAAAAGTGGACTAATCATTTTTATAAATATTGGCCTAATGCTTGGACCAGTGTAGTTTGAGAATGGGAACTCTTCGTTCAGTCACCCTCTAGGAAACAGCATGTCTAGCCACCCAACCCGCATCAGCTACCCCGATTTCGAACGCCTGGCCCCGAAGGCCGTCACCGCCTTGTACGGCCTGGGTACCGCCTCCCACGGCGGCCTGGACGACCAGTTGGTCGAGTTGCTGGAGCTGCGCGCCTCGCAGATCAACGGCTGCGCCTACTGCGTGCAATACCACCTGGGCCTGGCGCGCAAGGCCGGCCTGCCGCAGACCAAGATCGACATGCTGCCGGTATGGCGCGAGGCGGGTATTTACTCGGCACGCGAACTGGCCGCGCTGGCCTGGACCGAGCATCTGACCGACGTCAGCCGCCAGGGCGCCCCCGATGCAGCCTGGGCTGCGCTGCGCGAGGTCTTCAGCGAAGCAGAAGCCGCGAACCTGTGCGTCGCCATCGTCGCGATCAACGCCTGGAACCGCGTCGCCATCGCGCTGGGCTTTGCCCCCACGGCTTGATGTCCACCACCGATGGCCTGTTCGAAATTGCGGACGATGCAGCCGTGCATGCATGGCTGCTGCGCAACGCCCTGCCCTTGTGACAGCTCAGCCACCCCTGTTTTCAACCAACGATCGTCTACGCCATGCACTCCGTGAAATCCATCCTCCTCGGCCTGGCCTTGGCGCTGCCGCTGGCCTCGATCGCACAGGCCCACGACAGCGAGCGCGCTTCCAGCGTCCAGCCCATCTTCAACCAGGCCATCACGAATATCGCCGGCAAAACCATGATTGCAGTGACGGTCGATTACCCGGCCGGCGGCGGCTCGCCTTCGCACAGGCATGCGGCTTCGGCGTTCATCTTTGCGTACGTGGTGCAGGGTGCGATCCGCAGCCAGATCGACGGCGGGCCGGTGCGCATCTACCGCGCGGGTGAGAGTTTTTACGAGACACCGGGCCAGCACCACGGCGTCAGCGAAAACGCCAGCAACACCCAACCGGCCAAGCTGCTGGCGGTATTTGTGGTGGACAGCGATGCCAAGGATCTGACCACACCCGATTGAGCCTGTAGCCAGGAGAACTAAAAACCAAAACCCACGCCAAGCGGGCCAGGGCTTTGCGTATAGTGTGCGTGCACAAACGACACACGATAGGCCCAGATGCAATCCGTCCATGGCGACCGAATGCTTGTCACCGGTGACAAGCGCCATACCAAGCACCTGCTGGGCCAAGCGTGCTATGGCGAAATGAACAGCGTCTGCCATCCGGCCTGCAGCGCATGAGCATGAGCACGACAGCGTTCGACCTGTCGGTCGTCGTCAGCACCTACAACCGCGCGGCGGACCTGCGCCGCATGCTGGACGCTTTGGCCTGTAACCACACCGACGCAGACCTGCGCTGGGAGGTACTGGTGGCCGACAACGCCTCCAGCGACGACACCGCCGCCGTGCTGCAGGACTTTGCCGCCACCGCCCCCATGGCCGTGGTCACTCTGTATGAGCCGCGGCGCGGCAAAGCCTATGGCCTGAACCAGGCACTGGGTCTGGCGCGCGGCGAGTTGCTGGCCTTCATCGACGACGACATCCTTGTCGCCGACGACTGGGTGGCCACGGTGGTGGCGCATTTCCGCACGCACCCGGCTTCTCACTGCATAGGCGGGCGGGTCGAGCTGCACGATCCGCTGGACGCACCGGTCACCATCAAACGCTCCCTGCAGGCCAGCCGCACTGGGCTCACCGGGTTCAGCCCGGACAACATTCCCATCATCGGCTGCAATATGGCCTTTCGGGCCGACTGGCTGCGTAGCCTGGGCCGCTTCGACACCAATATCGGACCCGGCAGTGCTATCGGCGTGGCCGAAGACCTCGACATGCTGTACCGCGTAGTGCGTGCCGGTGGGCTGATCGAATATGTGCCCGGCCTGCTGGTCCAGCACAACCATGGTCGGCGCTCTGCGGAACAGTTGCGGGGGCTGTACGCCGGCTATTACGCCGGACGAGGCGCGTTCTATGCCAAATACATATTGCGCCGTGATGCCCTGGTGATGCGCTGGGCCTACTGGGAGGCCCGCAAGCTGCTGCGTCCGCACACAGAGCCGATGCGCCAGGGCCTGTACCGCCGCTCCCGCCTGCATAGCCTGCTGCAGCTGGGCCGCGGGGCGCTGCGCTACCTGCGATTGGCGCAAAACAAAAGCCAAGCCTGACCTGGCTGACGCATCCTCCTTCTTTAGGAGAAATCCAGCCGCCCTGCGGTGGCGCCTGGATTGACATTGCCCGCGCCCAGGTGAACCATCTTGGCCGCGGTACGCGCATGCGGGCTGCCGCCCCACCTCCTCCACCGAAAGAACACCATGGACAGACGCGCTGCCGCCCAACAGGCCAAACTGGTTTTGTACGCCTTCGACATGTGCGAGGCCAACTGGAGTCAGCTGACGCCGCCGCCCGATCCGCGCATCGCCCCCGACGGTTGGACGCTGCGGGCCTACATCTCCGGCGCCGACGTGTCTCGCCAAAGCGGGCTCACCTCCACCAGCACCGTCATGGGCATGGGCGATGTGCACTGCTACGGCTTTGTGGCGCAAGATGCCGGCGGCAACTTCGCGGTTGCGATACGCGGCACCAAGAGCCTGCCCGAATGGATAGACGACCTGGACTTCTTGATGGTGCCCCACCCCGTAGGCGGGCTGGTGGACCGCGGCTTCTACAACATCTACCAAAGCATGCAGCTGCATGTGCTGGGCGGCGGCCCGGGCTGGTCGCCCCTGGCCAGCGGGATGAGCGCCCTGGTGGGCGCCAGCCCGGTCACGGTGCTGGGCCACAGCCTGGGTTCGGCCATCAGCACCTATCTGACACTGGACCTGCGCCGCCTGGGCCTGAACGCCAGCGCCTGCCTGTTCGCATCGCCCAAAACCGGCGACAGCAACTTCGTCAACGCCTTCGAGCAGAACGTGCCCAACTACGACGTGTTCAACTACGCGCACGACCTGGTGCCCCAGCTGCCGCCCTTCGACATACTGCACTGCTCCAAGTACCACGACCTGCTGCAGGCCAAGATCTTCAACGACGACTTCTCCATGGCCAAAATCTGCCAGGACAAGGCCTGCTTCCACCACCTGGTCTGCTATATGGCCATGCTTGACTACCCCACGTACACCGAGGTCATGGCGAATATGCCCACCGACGACGACATTGCCTGCGCCAAATGCGTGCTGGGCAAGAACGCCTGAGCTGCATGCCGCTATCAAAAAAGAAGCTGCCTGCGCAGATGCCACCTGCGCCAGGGCCATAAAATCCTTGAAACCTGTGGGGTCGCCTGCACGGGCACTGACGGAGGCGCACAATCGGCGCAGCATCAGCTTCATGCCCCGCATGCCCAAGACCTTTTTGCCCTCCTTGCGCACTCTGTACCGTCTGCGCCGCAGCAGCCTGGCGCTGGCCCTGGCCGGCTGCGCCGGCGCCCAGGCCGCCCCATCCGACCAGGCGCTGCAAAACTACTTCAACGACCCCTTCCTGCAAGTCACCTCGGCCATCACCAGTTGCCCGCCCCAACTGGGCCCGCGCATCAGCCTGGCCGAGATGCAGGCCGAAACCCATTGGCGCGCCGAGCGCGGCACCAGCTGCTACCGTTCCGGCCGCTGCCGCCTGCCCAACGCCTATCTGTACGACGCCGAAATCATCCCCCGCGCGGCCAAGGCCATCCTGGCCGACGGGCGCTTTGCCGACTCCAGCATCTGGGTGCTGGGTCAGCGACGCTGGGTCTGGCTGCAGGGCTGCGTACGCAGCCGCGAAGCAGCCCAAGCCGTGGAGCAGTTGGTGCGCGGCATCGACGATGTGGAAGCCGTCATCAACGAGCTCAGTGTGCTGCCCGCCCCTTGAAGAAAATCTGCCCGCAGCGCACATTCCACCTGCGCCAGAAGCTACCAAAACCATAGCAAACACCATGTGCCTGATTGCATTCCAGTGGCAGCCCGACGCCATAGCCCCGCTGACCATCGCCGCAAATCGCGACGAGTTCTATGCCCGTCCCGCCCTGCCGCTGCACCGCTGGGCCAACAGCCCCATCGTCGCCGGCCAGGACCTGCAAGGCGGCGGCACCTGGATGGGCCTGCACACGCCCAGCGGCCGGCTGGCCGCGCTCACCAACTACCGCGACCCCAGCCGGCACAACCCCAAGGCCCCGTCGCGGGGTGGCATCGTCACCGCCTTTTTGCAGGGCCAACAAACGGCCGAGGAGTTTGCGCAAGCCCTGGCCGCCGAGTCCGACGCCTACAACCCGTTCAATCTGCTGCTGTTCGACGGCCAGCAGCTGCACGCGTATGAGAGCCGGCACCGCAAGCACTTCGCACCCGAGCCCGGTGTCTGGGCCGTATCGAATGCCGACTTCCACACCCCCTGGCCCAAACTGGTCCGCCTGCACCACGGATTCGCCCAGGCCCTGCAGCAGCACCGAGCCGCCGAGTCCAACCACCTCAGCCCCGCCCTGGAAACCGAGCTCTGGCCCCTGCTGACCGACACCCGCCTGGCCGATGATGCGGACCTGCCGCACACCGGCATCCCCCTGGACCTGGAGCGTGGCCTATCGGCCGCCTTCATCCACCTACCGCACTACGGCACGCGCGCCAGCACCTTGGTGCACTGTGCGCGGGGCCAGGTGACGTTGGTGGAGCGCAGCTTTGGCGTGCAAGGGGTAAAAGCTATGGCGGGCGAGGTACGGGTGGTGTGCAATATCAGAACCGAGGACCGGCCAGTTCTATGAAAGTACGGCGCCGTCCGCCGGGAATGTGCCGGACAAAAGCTCAGAGTCGGTCAGTGTGCGCCCCTGCCACACCTTGACCTGGCTGCCACCGGCACCTAAGGCCATTTCATGGAAAGCGCGTATTTCTACCTGCGTCAACCCGCCCGCCGGATCGCCCAGCGGGTGCATCACCACGCGCGGCGCCATCGAGAACCATGTGCTGCGATTGACACGGAAAAAACAGGCTTTGAGCAGCTGCTCGCCCACCGTGAAGTCACCCACCAAGGTCCGAGGATGCCCAAACGGGTTAACGATTTTCACCGTTGGCTCCGCAGCCCGCATGCGTGCTTCGGCCCCTATGCCAACAATCTTAGGTTTGGGCACATGGGCAATGGCCACTTCTGGCACTTCAGAAAAATACTGGCCTGACTTGGGGTTGCGTACAGACAAGCGATCGGGTGACAACTGGACATACAGAGTGGAAGAGAAAAGCGACGCGAGAATGCTCATGGATGGACTTCAAGAAAAAGCATGACAGCTGCGGGCGTTACTAGGCCTGCAAAACGGCAGGCAAAAACGACAAACCACTATAGCCCGGTGCCTCACAGCCACTTCCCGCGCGCCTGCATCTTTCCTTAAAAAGGCGGAGACTGGCATCACCTTCTTTTTATATATATTTCGAGGCAAGTTGAGGGGTATAGAGCGCTCCTGATACCCACGCCCCCGACCGGGGACGCTGGCACCGCGCATCAATGAATTAAACCGGATAGCCCACAACTGCATATAAAACCTGCACCAACAGCTACGAATAAAATAGCAGACACACCGCGAAGCCATCCACGCTTCAAGCTCTCACTCCATGCAGCACACCACCTATGACTGGCGCAGCATCGCCGCGCTGAATGCGGTCTCCACCTTTGCCCAAGTCGGGCAATTCGGCATTCCATTCGTGGTGCTGCCGCTGTGGCTGGAACAGCAAGGCGCGACGGCCTTGCAGCTCAGCCTGTATGCCGCATCCCTGTGGCTGGGGCAGCTTCCGGGGCTGGGCGTGGCACCACGCTTAACCCGCCAGTTTGGCGCGCGGCCCACCATTCTGGCGGCGCTGCTGTGCTCCATCCTGGCCCTGGGTGCCATCGCGCTGGGCATGCCGACGCTGTGGTTGCCAGCGGGTTTGCTGGCCGGCTTTGGACAGGGGCTGCGCTGGATTGGGCTGGAGCCTTGGCTGTACCACATCGCGCCCAGCCATGCGCGCGGGCGGCTGGTGGGCTTCCATGAAACCCTGATTGCACTGGCGCCCATCGTGGCTCCGGCCATGTCGGGCTGGTGGGGCATTGAGGGTCTGGCGCCCTTGTGGCTGGGCATGGGCTTTCTGCTGATGGCGGCCCTGCCCTTGCTGTGGGCGCACGAGGAGCGGGCATCCACTTCCAACACCTCCGCGCAGCCCCCCAAGGCAACGCCGTTTTGGCAGCTGCCGCGCGAAAAGATCTTTCTGCTGGGCCTGGGCGTGGCCTTGTTTGGAGGCATGTCGGAGTCGGCATTCATCGGCCTGTTCCCGGTGTTTGGTACGGCGCAGCAACTGGATGCAGCGCAGATCGCCAGCCTGTTGGCCAGCTTCGGTCTGGGCGGTTTGTTGATGCAGTACGTGGCCGGCTGGCTGGCCGACCACCGGGGCATGGCCTTCGCCAGCTTGTGCTGCTGCATCGGCACCGCCGTGGTCGCGCTGGCGCTGACCTATGCGCTGGGCCCGCTGCTGCTGCACACGGCGGTGTTCTGCCTGGGCGGCCTGGTCACGGCCTACTTGACCCTGGCACTGATCGCCAGCGCCAAGACGCAGGGCGGCAGCATGGCGCGCAATATGAGCGCGGTGTCCATGGTCTACACGCTCAGCGCGGTCGTCGGCCCATTGGCGGCAGCTGCTGCCATGCATGCCGTGGGCGGCAATGGCCTGATGTGGGTGATGGCCGGGTTTGCGCTGCTGATGGCGGTGTATGTGGCCCGTGTGACGTCGGGCCAGCGACTTACCTAGTCCGCCGGCTTACTCGCCCAGTGTGTACAGCGCCGACCCGTCGCCGTTGTCCTTCACCAGCCAGATGCCCGGGTGGTTCGCCAGGTAGCGGATGCCACCACTGCCGGAGCTGAAGGCCATGCGCACGCCGGGCACGGGCTGGATCTTCCAGTTGTTATCGGCCTGCGGGTTGACCTGGCCGCCGGGCGTCAGCGTGCCCATGAGCTGCAGGTATTCCACCAGCACCTGGCGGTTTTCGTCGGGGGCGTCCAGCACCACCTTGGCGGCGCCCAGGCCGGGGAAGTTGCCGCCGCCGAACGCGCGGTAGTTGTTGGTGGCGACGATGAATTTGGCCGCCGGGTCTATCGGCTTGCCGTCGAAGCGCAGGTTCTGCACCCGGTGTGCGCTGGCGGCCGCCAGACCACCCTTGGCGTCATAGCGGGCGGGCTGGGTCAGGTCCAGCTCGTACGCCACACCGTCGATGGTGTCGAAGTTGTAAGACGGGAAAGCATCGTTGACCAATGGCTGCTGCGGCGCGCCTTTGGGGTCGATCTGCAGGAACTGGCCGGCCGACATTTCCAGCCATTCCCGCACCTCCGCGCCAGTCAGCAACATGGCTTTCAGGGTGTTTGGATAGATGTACAGGTCGGCCATGTGCTTGATGGCCAGCGGGCCGGCGGGGATGTCGGTGTAGTAGCTCCAGCCCTGGCGGCCGCCGGACTTGAACGGCGCGGCGGCCGACAGCACGGGGTACTTTTCATAGTCCGTGCCCTGCATGGCGCGCTTCACATAGGCGGTCTGCGCGTTGGAGACGATCTGCACCGAGGGGTCGTCGCTGACCTGGGCAAAGTAGCTGTAGATAGGTGCGCTGCTGAAGGCCACCTTGTTGCGCACATAGTCCAGCGTCTGCGCGTGCTCGGTGGCTATGGTTTGCTCAACCATGGGGTCGGCAGCAGCCAGCGACTGCTTGGCAGCGCGGTCAAAGATGGGGCGGATGGACGACTGGCTGTTCACCACCTTCCAGCTGCCGCCGCTGTCGTCCAGTGTGAAGTCCACCACGCCCAGGTGGTCGCCCCAGCGGCCCGGCATGACGGCAGCCACGCCGTGGATGGTGCCGCGCGCGGCGTCCACGGCAGGGTAACTGGCGAAGGCCTTGCTGGGGAATTCAGCATGCGCGTGGCCGAACAAGATGGCGTCTATGCCCGGCACCTCGGCCAGCTTGGACACCGCGTTCTCGGCCAGCAGGCCAACCTCGCCCTTCTCAAAGCCGCTGTGCGGAATAGCCACCACCAGCTGCGCACCTTTGGCGCGCATCTCGGGCACGTATTTCTGCGCCGTGGCCACGATGTCGCGCACTACCACCTTGCCCTCCAGGTTAGCCTTGTCCCACTGCATGATCTGCGGCGGCGCAAAGCCGATCACACCGATGGTGATGGAGTGCTTCTTACCCTCGGCATCGAGCAGCTCGCGCTTCAGCAGCAGGTAGGGGGTGAATGCATGCTGCTCCTGTGCGCCGTTGTCGAGGTATATGTTGGCATTGACATAGGGAAAGTTGGCACCCTTGAGCGAGCGCTGCAGGAATGGCAGGCCGAAGTTGAACTCGTGGTTGCCCAGGTTGGCCGCGTCATAACCCAGCTGGTTCATCACCTTGTAGGCAGGGTGGGTCTGGCCGTCTTGCAGCGGGTGCACCTTGGCAATCACATCACCCATAGGACTGCCCTGCAGCAGGTCGCCGTTGTCGAACAGCAGGCTGTTCGGCGCCTCGGCACGCGCCGCCTTGATGAGGCTGATGGTGCGCGCCAGGCCGTACTGGTCGGTGGGCTTGTCCTGGTAGTAGTCGTAGCTCAGCAGGTTCATGTGCACATCGGTGGTCTCCAGGATGCGCAGCTGCAGCTCCGCCGCCCCCACGGTGCTGCCCCATCCCAGCGCGAGGCCGGCGACGATTCCTACAGTACGCATCTGTGTTACTCCTGATTGCATAGCGGCTTGTGCAGGTGGAACCTGCGGTGCATGGCATTTTCATGTGAATGATTGAAACTTGTACAGGCCTCGGCGCCTAGCTTAAAACACTGCCACTACACTGCCGCTCTTTTCTTCGCATCCGCAAAGAATGCCAACGCCCGTAACCCATGACTTCCCTCGCACTGCCCCGATTCTCCCAACTGGCCGCCCTTCTAGCTGTGGCCGTCACCCTTGCATGTACCGCAGCCCGTGCGGAAGATGTGTTCAGCGACAACTTCACCCGGGACTACAAACCGGTAGAGAAGCTGGCAGAGCTACCTGATACCAGCACAATGGGCGGTTACCCGATTTTCCGAGGTGGGCGCACGTGGCGGGTCGTAGCAGGCTCGTCGACGGAAAACAATATCCGCGTCCGCCTCGGCTCGTTGACTGCCATTAGTCCTATCGGCAATGCCTTCTTCGCCGAAGCCCATACCTTGGTCAATCTGAGTCAGGCCAACGCCTACTTCCTTGCCGAGCCCTGCAAGGGCAGCCATCTGGTGGCGGTCAACCAAGGCGGTCGCCAGTTCGACAACTGCATGACGATCGACACGGTATTCAGTGCGGTCGGCAAAGAGAGCCAGACACTGCTGGATATCCGGGTGCGGAATTCGCAGAACGGCTCGCGCATCTACGGTCTGGAGCTGTTTTTGAGCCTGAAGCAGCTGGGCTTTCCCGACTCCCAACCCAGCGACTGGACCGAACAGAGTCTGGCGGCCGACCCGGTGAAAAAAGAGTTCATCACCAAACTGTCCGCCTGGGCGCAAAAGCTGCAGATCGGTGTGAACCTGGCGATTGGCTACGACAAACCGCAAGACGCCTTCGCCGCCGTGCCACCACTGGCGGACGTGCTCGCGTTGGCACCCAAGACGACACCCTAAGAAAATCGGTCCATGCACATCCGACTAGACGACCTCCAAGGCCCTGAAATCCACGCGCTGCTGGAAGAACATATGCGTGGCATGCATGCCCTGTCGCCGCCCGAGAGCGTGCATGCACTGAACCTGGACGGCCTGCGCCAGCCAAACATCCGCTTCTGGACGGCCTGGGACGGCGCCGACCTGCTGGGTTGCGGCGCCTTGAAGCAACTGGATGCCGAGCACGCCGAGATCAAATCCATGCGCACCGCCGAGCAGCATCTGCGCAAAGGTGTGGCACGTGCGCTGCTGGCGCATATCGTGGAACAAGCCCAGGCGCTGGGCTTGCGGCGCCTCAGTCTGGAGACCGGCCCCGTCCCCGGCTTTGCCGCCGCGCACAGGCTGTACGCAGCGTTTGGCTTCCAGGAATGCGGGCCGTTTGCCGACTACAAGCTGGACCCGCACAGCGTGTTCATGAGCCGTCTGCTATAGCAAATGCTATTTAAAACATAGCACCTTGTGCAGCATGCATCTGCATCGAGAGGGCTTTTTTCAACATCACACCAAACGAAAGGTGCCCACAACCGCAGCCAGTTTGCTCGCCTGTGTTTTGAGACTGTCTGCCGCAGCACTGCTTTGCTCTACCAATGCGGCATTTTGGAGTGTGACTTCGTCGATTCTGTGGACAGCGTTGCGTACTTGACTGATGCCATCGTGTTGCTCGGCACCTGCGTTGCGTATGTCCAGAATAAGCTGGCTGACGGTTTGCGCCTGAACCACAATTTGCTCTATCGATACGCCAGCTTCGTTGACCTGGCGCATGCCTGCATCGACCTTCTCAACGTTGTCACCGATCAGCTTTTTAATGTCCTTGGCCGCCTCGGCCGATCGCTGAGCCAGCAAGCGGACTTCGCTGGCCACCACGGCAAAGCCACGCCCTTGTTCACCTGCACGGGCCGCTTCAACCGCGGCGTTCAGTGCCAAGATATTGGTTTGGAACGCGATGCCGTCGATGACGCCGGTGATGTCACTGATGGTTTTCGACGAGGCGGAGATACCCTTCATGGTGGCCACGACCTGTGCCACAGCCTGCCCGCCCTCCACCGCTGCAGATGACGCCTTGGAGGCCAATTGATTGGCCTGTTCTGCGGTATTCGCATTGTGCTGAACCGTCTCGGCCAGACGCCCCACGGACTGGACCGTCTGCTGCACATCGCTGGCTTGCTCTTCGGTGCGAAAGCTTAAATCCAGATTGCCGGAAGCAATCTGTGCGCTACCGGAAGCGATGTGCTCACTGCTTTGCCGGACCTCTCCGACGATGGTGGCAAGGCGCCCGCGCATGGTTGCCATGGCAGACATGACGCTGTTGCTATTTTCCCCATGCACCGGAACATGCATGCTCAAATCTCCGTCTGCAATAGCCAACGCAATCCGCGCAACATCGTCTGGCTCTCCGCCCATCTGCATCGCAATGGAACGCACCACGGCAACAGCAGCGGCCACACCGCAAATCAATGCCAGCAGGCAGCCCCCGATGAGCAGGCTTATCGACCGCGCATAAGTTTTCGCGCTGCTGTCGGCCAGTTCGTCTGCGGTTGCGGACTTCAGTTTCCACTCATTGTCGATAGCGGTGGCAGTCGCTCGGTACAGCCGCTCCGACCGCCCTGTAAAAAGGCGCCGTGCTTCTTCCGTTTTAGCTGGGTCCTCTATGGATTCGCGAGAAATGCTTTTTAACTTGTCCCAGTAACCCATGGACAAGGTCGCTGCATTGGCCACACTCTTCCAGAGCGCCCGGTCCTCGTCACTGGAGAGCAGGCGTTCATGCTCGGCCAGTGCTGTTTTGAATTCGCCGTACTCGTGGTCAATGCTGGTTTCCAGTACCGCCATGTCATCGGCCGTCGCAGCCATCAGGTGCTGTGCCTCCAGCATGCGGATGTTGGCTATCTTTTCCTGCCACAACCTCACCGCTTTCAATGACGGCGTAGTGGTAGTTGTGTAGTAATTGAGAGCTCCGTTAACCGACTGAATCTGTGCTGCCGCTACGACTGCAATACCCACGATCAGAATCAGCAAGATGCCAAATGTCGACGCCAGCCGATACCCCAACTTCATTCTTTTTAACTTCATGACCGTCTGAACTTCCTTGGTTATCTAAACAACACGAGGGAAATAGGCATATAGCTCTGGCCGCCGTGCAAATACACCGATGCTCAGGGCTGCACTGCTTCGGCAAAACGCTTTTCAATGGCTGCGCCATGCTTGATCCAGAAATTAGGATTGAACGCCAAGGCTTTTCGCAGGTTGCCCGGTGCCGATGGCAGCTCACTGCCAAGCATCGACAAATCAACCAACGCCTGGTGGGTGGAGGTACTTTGCGCACGGCGGCCGGTGTCGTATTTCAATATGGCATTCATATTGGTCGGGCCGTATGGAATTTCACGAGAAAAGGCCAGTTGCGCATCTTCTGTGGTGGCGTAAGCAATGTATTGGCGGGCCAGGTCTTTCCGAGGTGTTCCTTTAGGGATGACCCAATAGTCCAGCTCGTAGATAGCCCCTGGCCAAGCGATCTCAAGCCTGGATGTTGGATCTTCACGATTGGCCACTGCGATGCGTCCATTGAAAGCAGTAGACATCACGACCTCACCCGCAGCCAAGCGCTTGGGGGGCTGTGCACCGCTGGTCCACCAGACGATGTAGGGCCTGAGCGCATTGAGCTTTTTGATGGCGCGTGCAAGGCCGGCCTCCGTGCCCAGCTCCCGGTACACCTCGTCACGCGGAACGCCATCGGCCATAAGTGCGAACTCAAGGTTGTAGCGCGGGCCAGCACGCATTCCTCGTTTTCCGGGGAACTTGGCAACATCCCAGAAATCCTGCCACGATTTGGGGGCATCTTTGAACCGGGTCGGGTCGTATGCCAATACCGTTGACCACACGAATGCGCCCACTCCGCAGGACTGAACACTTCCCGGAAGCAGTTGTGGAGCATGTGGCAAAGTGGACTGGTCCACGCTTTCGAATAGCCCCGCCTCACAACCAGCCAGCAAATCTGTCGACTCGACTTCCACTACATCCCAATCGAACGCCCCCTTTTTCAGCATGGCGCGGATGGTGCTCAACGACCCGTCATATTCCACTGCCGTTGCCACCACATTGTTGCGCTGCGCAAAAGGTCTTTGAAATGCCACAGCTTGTGCATTGGCATTGGCTCCGCCAAAGTTGGCGATGGTGAGCCCCGCGGCGTGGGCAGGCAATAGATTTGCACTTGCTGCACAAGCAACCGCCAGGGCTAAGACACGCACAAAAATCGGACGCAAAAGGAACCGGTACATACGCAAACTCCAAGAGATTACGGAACCAACGCGCACCGGGAATACCCACTATGCGCGAGAAGATGCGGTGCCAAGCAAGTCTCTGCACAGCCCAACACCGCCCTCGCTAAACCAAGCTGTGAACAGGCACAGGACATGGCCAGCCAGCGCGTCGCGCCACCTATGACGCCAGCACAGTTAGTGGTTGATTGCAGGGGATGGCTAGCTTGCGAACGTGCATCCCCTCTGTTCCGTACAGCCACCATCGATGGCAGGCACGGAAACATTCGCCACCGGCTCATGCCAGTGGCAGGATGCAAATGGCAAGCCGGAACTTACTTATCCAGCCCGCCCAGGCAGATGTACTTGATCTCCATGAACTCTTCCAGCCCGTACTTGGAGCCTTCGCGGCCCAGGCCGGATTGCTTGACGCCGCCGAAGGGTGCTTCGGCGGTGGAGATCAGACCGGTGTTGACACCGACCATGCCCGACTCGATCTGCTCGGCCACGCGCATCACGCGGCCAATGTCGCGGCTGTAGAAGTAGGCGGCCAGGCCGAACTCGGTGTTGTTGGCGCGCTCAATGACCTCGGCTTCGGTGTCGAACACGAAGATCGGGGCCAGCGGGCCGAAGGTTTCGTCCTGGGCGAACAGCATGTCCTCGGTGGCACCGCCGATGACGGTGGGCTCGAAAAACAGGCCACCCAGCGCGTGTGGCTTGCCACCGGCCAGCACCTTGCCACCCTTGGCCACGGCGTCGGCGATATGCTCCTTCACCTTGGCCACGGCCTTGGCGTCAATCAGCGGGCCCTGGGTGCTACCGGCGTCCACGCCGTTGCCCACCTTCAAGGCATTGACCTTGGCGACCAGCTTGGCGGTGAATGCTTCCAGCACGCCGCGCTGCACATACAGGCGGTTCGCGCAGACGCAGGTCTGGCCGGTGTTGCGGTACTTGGAGATCATGGCGCCATCGACCGCCGCGTCCAGATCCGCGTCGTCGAACACGATGAAGGGTGCGTTGCCGCCCAGCTCCAGCGACAGCTTCTTGATGGTGTCGGCCGACTGGCGCATCAGGGTGCGACCCACTTCGGTGGAGCCGGTGAAGGTCAGCTTGCGCACGATGGGGCTGCGCGTCATCTCGCCGCCGATCTGGCTGGCGGAGCCGGTCAGCACCGACAACAGTCCCTTGGGCACGCCGGCGCGGTCGGCCAGCTCGGCAAAAGCCAGGGCCGAGTACGGGGTTTGCGTGGCGGGCTTGACCACCATGGAGCAACCTGCGGCCAGCGCCGGGCCGGCCTTGCGGGTCAGCATGGCGGTGGGGAAGTTCCAGGGCGTGATGGCGGCCGTCACACCGATGGGCTGCTTGATGGCCAGCAGGCGGCGGTCGGCGTTGGGCGTGGGGATGGTGTCGCCATAGCTGCGGCGGGCCTCGTCGGCAAACCATTCGATGAAGGAAGCGGAGTAAACGATCTCGCCCTTGGCTTCGGCCAGCGGCTTGCCCTGCTCGGAGGTGAGGATCAAGGCCAGGTCATCCTGGTGCTGCAGCATCAGGTCGTTGAGCTTGCGCAGAATGGCCGCGCGGTCCTTGCCCGACACATTGCGCCACTGGCGCTGGGCGACCTCGGCGGCGGCAATGGCGCGCACGGTTTCCGCCGTGCCGCACATGGGCACGGTGCCCAGCACTTCACCCGTGGCGGGGTTGGTCACGGGCACGGTTTCACCGTTATCGGCATCGACCCAGGCACCGGCAATGAAGGCCTGCTGACGCAGCAGGGTGGGGTCTTTGAGATTGAGCTTGGTAGTCATCAGATGATCTTCGTTATGCAGTCATGGCGGCAGCCAGGATGTCCAGGCCTTCGGCCAAAACATTGTCTTCAATGGTCAGCGGGAACAGGAAGCGAATCACGTTGCCATAGACGCCGCAGGTCAACAGGATCAGGCCCGCGTCCAGCGCGCGCTTTTGTACGGCCTTGGTGAAGTCGGCGTCAGGCGTGCCGTCGGCCTTGTTGAACTCTACCGCCACCATGGCGCCCAGGCCGCGGATTTCGGCGATCTGCGGCACCTTGGCGCGCAGGCTTTCCAGGCGGGCTTTCAGCACCTGGCCCAGACGCTCGGCGCGGGCGCACAGCTGTTCTTCTTCGATCACGTCCAGCACGGCATGGGCCGCGGCAATCGCCAGCGGGTTGCCGGCGTAGGTGCCGCCCAGGCCACCGGGCGCCGGTGCGTCCATGACTTCGGCGCGGCCGGTCACGGCGGACAGGGGCATGCCGCCGGCCAGGCTCTTGGCCATGGTCATCAGATCGGGCACCACGCTGTGGTGGTCCATGGCAAACATCTTGCCGGTGCGGGCAAAGCCGGTTTGGATTTCATCGGCGATCAGCAGGATGCCGTGCTGGTCGCACAGGGCACGCAGGGCCACCATCAGCGCGGACGGCATCACATAGAAGCCGCCTTCGCCCTGGATAGGTTCCAAAATGATGGCAGCCACTTGCGCGGGGTCGATATCGCACTTGAACAGCTGCTGGATGGCATGCAGCGTGTCGTCCACCGTCACGCCATGCAGGTCCGTGGGGGCTGGCACGTGGTAGATGCTGCCGGGGAAGGGACCGAAGCCGACCTTGTAGGGCACGACCTTGCCGGTCAGCGCCATGCCCATGAAGGTGCGGCCATGGAAGGCGCCGGTGAGTGCGATCACGCCGGGGCGGCGGGTGGCGGCGCGGGCGATCTTGATGGCGTTTTCCACGGCTTCGGCGCCGGTGGTGAAGAAGGCGGTTTTCTTGGCGTGGCTGCCGGGCGTCAGTGCGTTCAGGCGCTCGGCCAGGTGCACCGAGCTTTCATAGGGTACGACCTGGTAGGCGGTGTGGGTGAAGCAGTCCAGTTGGGCCTGGATGGCAGCAACCATGCGCGGGTGGCGGTGGCCGGTGTTCAGCACGGCAATGCCTGCAGCAAAATCGATGAAGCGGCTACCTTCCACATCCCACAGCTCGGCATTCAAGGCACGGGCGGCGTACATCGGCGTGCCGATGCCCACACCACGCGGCGTGGCTGCGGCACGGCGCGCATCCAGGGCTGCGTTGCTGGCGGCGGTGGCAGGGCGGAGATGCTGGGTATCGGTAGCGGAGTTCATAGAGTCCTTGAAGACGGTAGATGGTGAGTGTGGCGAAGTTTAAAATTAATTTGGCCCCAAAATTAGAACCAATATCGAATACTTTATGGAACCAATTAAGCACAACCGGGTGGCCAAGGCCAGCACCCTGCCCGACTTTGTGCTGCGCCAGTTCGACCGGCACAGCGGCCAGCCGGACCACCGCCAGCTCTACACCATCTTGCAGGGAGGCATACGCCAGCAAGTGCTGGCGGCGGACACCAAGCTGCCGCCCACGCGCGCCCTGGCCCAGGCCCTGGGCATTGCGCGCAACACCGTGGTCCATGTGTACGAACAGTTGGCGCTGGAAGGCTATGTACAGGCCGGCGTGGGCCGCGGCACCTATGTGGCGGCCATAGGCCCGCGCCTGGTGGACCGCAGCAGCACGCCCGCCCGAGCGCGCAGCGCCCTGCTGTCCAAACGCGGCAGCCAGCTGGTCAGCGAGGCGCGGGCCGCGCGGCTGCAATGGGGCGCCTTCACCCCCGGCGTACCCGAGGTGCGCATGTTTCCCACCCAGGTGTGGAGCCGGCTGCAGGCGCGGCTGGCACGCAGGCACACGCCGGACCAGCTGACCTATGCCACCGGCCCGGGCGACGCAGGCCTGCGCCAGGCCGTGTCGGACTACCTGCAGGGCACGCGCGGCGTGGTCTGCAGCCCGGAGCAGGTGGTGATCACCAGTGGAACCCAGCAGTCGCTGCACCTGGTGGCGCAGCTGCTCAGCGACCCGGGCGACAAGGTGTGGATGGAGGACCCCGGCTACTGGGGCGCCCGCAGCGTGCTGCGCGCGCACGGCCTGGATCTGCAGCCGGTGGCGCTGGACGCCGAAGGCATGGCGCCCACGCCCGAGCAACTGCGCCAGCCGCCGCGCCTGATGTTCGTCACCCCATCGCACCAGTACCCGCTGGGCGCATTGATGGGCCACGGCCGACGCCAGCAGCTGCTGGACTACGCAGCGGTGCACGGCGTGTGGGTGGTGGAGGACGACTACGACAGCGAATTCCGCTATGGCACCCGCCCCCTGCCGGCGCTGCAGGGCCTGGACGTGCACGACCGCGTGGTCTACCTGGGCACGTTTTCCAAAACCCTGTTCCCCGCGCTGCGCATTGCCTATCTGGTGCTGCCACCCGACCTGGTGGACGGCTTCGCACGCGCGCTCAACGAGCTGTTCCGCGAGGGGCAAACCGTGCAGCAGGCGGTGCTGGCGCAGTTCTTGTCCGAAGGGCATTACGCCACCCATATCCGGCGCATGCGCGGCGTGTACAGCAGCCGGCACGACGCACTGATCCACGCCATCCAGCATGAGTTTGGCGGCCAGCTACCCGTCATCGGCGGCGATGCCGGTCTGCACCTGGTACTGGGCCTGCCCCAGCATGTGGACGACGCCGCCGTGGCGGAAGCGGCCCAGCGCGCCGGCATCAGCACCCGCCCGCTGTCGCTGTACCACCTGCAGCAACCCGCCGCAAACAAGGGCCTGCTGCTGGGCTACGGTGCAGTGCCCGAGGAAGAAATTGGCCCCAGCTTTGCGCGGCTGGCACAGGTGGTGCGGGGATTTTTGTAGTCACGGCGACGCTGAACAAGGCTGCGCGCCGCAGACCGCCCGAGACCAGGGATGCGCAGGCCGCGAGAGACTTGGTCTGCGTTGCCTTAACCCTCTGCGGGTACGTCCGCATCGCTGCAAACCTGGTTGCGGCCCTCGCGCTTGGCGCGGTAGAGCTGCGCATCGGCCGCGTCGAGCATGGTGTGAAAACTCTCCACCTGGGTATTGCTGCTCAAACCCATGCTGATGGTGATGCGCAGGTCCGGGTGCACCTCGTGCCAGGGGTAGGCCTCGACCCGCTGACGCAGGGCCTCGCAGGCTTCTCGCGCGTGCGGCAAATCGGCCTCGGGGAAGGCCACCACGAATTCCTCGCCGCCGTAGCGCGCCACCAGATCAGAGGCACGCATGCTGCTCTGCAGAATCTGGCCGATGCGGCGCAACACCTCGTCCCCCGTGGCGTGAGAAAACCGGTCATTCACACTTTTGAAGTGGTCTATGTCACCCAGCATCACACTGAACGGGCGCTGGTAGCGCTGCGCGCTGGCGAAGAACTGCGCGCACTGCTCGTCGAAATGGCGTCGGTTGTGCAGGCTGGTCAACACGTCGCGCAGGCTGAGTTCACGCATCTGCGCGGCCATGGCCTCGATCTGCGCGTGGGATTGGCGCAGGTCTTCGTACTGCTGGGCGATGACGTCGCTCATGCGGTTAAAGGCCTGGGCCAGCACGCCTGCCTCGTCCTGTGACTCCACGGGCACGCGCTGGCGCAAATCCCCCTGACCCATGGCATGCACCGCGCGGGTGAGCTTGCGCAGGGCATGGCTCAGGCGGTTGCCCAGCACCACGCCCAACACCAGGGTCAACAGCATGCCAGCCGCCGTGCCCATCAGCAGAGACTCACGCATGGCGGCCAGATAGCCCAGGTCAAGATCGGAATAGTTCACCTTCCCCTGCGGAGAGGCGTAGGCTACCAGCTGGCCGTCCAGCAAGATGGGTTGCATGCGGCCCCGATCTTCTTCACGAATAGGGTCACCCGGGTGATAGGGCTCCAACTCGAAAAGCGAGCGGTAGTCCGCATCAAACAGATAGAAGCGGAAAGGCGGCCGATGCAGATTACCCGGTGGTGGCGGCCGCTGGCCCGGCTCGGGCGCTAGCCCCAGCTGCTCCACCGGCGGCGGACGCAGCCCACCGCCGGCATCCGGGCGCATGGTGGCATGTCGGCGTTCAACAAAGGCGCGGAAAGGCTCGCGCCGCTGTGCTTCGGCCCAGGTTCCGTAGGTGCGGAAATACTGCTGCACATCGGCCTGGAAGTTGCGACTGGACTCTTTCATCACGAGGGTGTCGAACTTCTGCATCAAACGCTGGTGCGCCAGCACGCCCACGATGGCGATAGACACCTGGCTGGTCACCAGCAGATAGCAGATGAGCTTGGTTCTGAGCGAAAGGTTACTGAAAGAAAATGGGAACGGCATAGAGTGGCTCAACTTAACGTGCTGCATCCAGGGCCGAGCGCAGCGCATCCATGCTGATGCCCAACCGGCCTGCCGCGCCCACCAGGTCTGGAGGCGGCGGGCCTAGGGCATCGCGTAACTTCTGGACCGAAATACCCAGCGTAGCTGCGGCACGGCTCAGGTCCGGCGGGCCGTCCATGGGGCGCGGCGCGCCACCGCCAGGCATGGCCATGCCCGACCCAGGTGGATTGCGCCCCTCGGCCCCGGGCCTTCCGCCCTGTCCGCGCTGCGGATGCGGTCCGCTGAGAGCCATCACGTCGGCATTGCTGTACTTGCCACGCAGACAGCCGGCGGTATAGGGGAAGTCCGGTGTTGCGTGGTAGTGGTACATAGCGACCTGCTTGCCCTCCCACGCAATGGTGTGGATATGGCCATGGCATTCGTCCAGGTCCTGGCTGGCCAAGGCCTGGCCGTTTTCGCCATACGTGCCGTACAGCCCAAAACCGTCCAGCAGATAACCCACCAGCACGGAATGCCCGCCGGGTTCGCGCTTGTCGGGCAGGCAGTTGCTGAGGCTGTGGTAGTGGTACACGCCGCTTTCCTGCGGGTGTCCCTGGCAGGCGTCCTGGGTTTCATGGGCCACGGCGTCGCGGCCTGGCGCGTCCAGCGCGTTGAACAACACGGCCCCGGTTAGCAAAAAGCCCAACGCCCCCGGCGCGCAACTGGCCTGCGCCGCCAGTGCGGGCCACAGCGGCAAAGCCACCTGCAGGGACTGCGCGCCAATGCGATTGGGATTGCGGTCGTAGCGGTAGGCCTCGCTATCGCTGGGTACCGGGAAGGTGCCCGTAGCGTGGCTGGGCAGATCATTGCTGCTGAACACGCGCTGGTCCTGCCGCACCGTCAAGCTGAACTGCGAAGGCCAGGCCACCTGCCCCGGCACCACGGCCTTGGCCGTCACGTCATAGGTGCCCTTTGCCGCATTGATCCAAGGCCCGTCGCGCTGCGAGCCACCGGCCTGCGGATCGACATGGCAGGCCCAGATCCAGCCCACCTTGGGCGCCTGCGACAACTTGCCGTCGCCCAGCGGCAGCGCCTTCAAGTCATGTGCGTAGCCCAGATTGGACGCGCAAACCAAGGCCATCGTGGCCGCCATCTTGTTCATTCCCATCTCCGCTGCTTCGCTGTAGTGGGGGTGAGGATAAAGCGGTTTGTAAAGCAATTGGCTCCCGATCAACCCGGCCCGTACCAGCTACTGGACCACCCTCGCTCAGTTATGGAGTCAGGGATGGATGGACGATTGCTCTTAAATTAGTAGCTGGCTGCGCAGGTATCTTCTACGCTAGCGGGCGATTTGGCTTGATGTTTCTTTGGGGCTTGTTGACGCCACGCGCATCCCCGGCCGGGTAGTCGCCCCGGCAGGCGACTAACTTCTTTTGCTTCGCCAAAAGAAGTCAGCAAGAAAAGGCGAGCCGAAGTCGTCGCCCCCTGCGCTACGCTACGGGGTACGCTGCGTTGCTCGGTCTGGTCGGGGTCCCGCTCGAACTCGCTGCGCTCAAACAATCGCGGGCCCTGATCCGCCCAACCCTGCGCTACTCGCCGACGCCACACGGCAGGGAAACCAACAGCCAATACCCAGCCCGGCGCAGCCGGGCTGCAACAGCCTCGCGCCCTAGGCGCGATGTGGCGCACAGCGCCACCGATCCCGATCCCTGGGGTCCCCCTCTGTATGCGCCGAGGAGCACAGCTTTGGGCGGATCAGGGCTGGCGTTGTTTGAGCGCAGCGAGTTTAGCCAGACCCCGCACAAAGCGAGCACCGCAGGTTTCCCAGCGCGATAGCGCTGGGACGCAGACAGTGGGGGCGCCTTTCTTTTGGTGACTTTTCTTTTGCGCAAAAGAAAAGTTACTGCGCCGCCGGGCGCACATCCCGGCCAGGGATCGCATAGACGCCAAGTGCTATCTGCACCACCCCAAACCGCATATAAACCTTCATATAAAAACTGGCTCCAGCGCAAACTCAACCTGTGCAAGCAGCTATGAAAAGTGGAGCATTTGGTAGTTCTGAGGAAGACGCATGCGGGGCGGGAGCCGATTGGAGGGGTTACAGCTGGCGCTGCACATGCCTGCGTGCAACCCCGAAGCGCAGGAGTCGGCGCGGGACTTCATGGTGCGGGTGGGGCGTAAGGTGGTCAAGAAAGAGAGTTACAGGGCAATGCGCCGGCGTCCTCGGGGTATTGCTGTGCCGGCTGAGGCTTTGGACGCTGGCACGGTGCTTCGTCCCAGTGCGCACAGCAGACCCATCCACTGGGGCGGTCGCTTGGGTGCAGGCGTAACAGAAATAGCCACCTGAACGGCACTCGAATCACGCCATAATTTGCGCCATAGGCAGAAGGAATTTGAGTAATCCCCTATCCCGTCACCAACTATCAACGGCCATTGCGGGCGTTGGTTCAGCCTAACAAGGTTTATCCGCCGCGTATGAACATCGCCATCGTCTCTTGCAGCGCATCGCGGCAGATAAACGCTATTCGCTAGGCATCATGAGCATCGTTGCGCCCAACATAACGAACTTCGGATCGCCGGTGTATCCGCTGACGCCTGACGAGCAAGTGAACGTTCGGCTCAGCGCGATATTGAATGAGGCTGCGCATGTGTTCGATTGGCACGCTGAGGGCCTCTGGAAATCGGAATATAAAGACGGATTTGCGCGCCTGTTGGTGCCAGAAGTAAAGCAGCATCCCAAGCTAATTCGATCGATTCTCAAGCTCGATGATCGCGTCTTCTCTATGGTGGTATATCGTGCTGTTGAACTTCTCAAGCAAGATACAGATACGAATGGCTAACAGTTCGGCGCGAGGGCGACAGCCTGCGGCTGCGCTTGGCCTCAAGCGTTGAACCTCATGGGTACCAGCGCCGTCATCATCTTCGTATTGGTTTTTGGGTTTTTGTGTGGAACACTTAAAAGCCCGCGACCAGCAGGGAAGAAGTCGAACTCAGGCTGGGTTGGTCTCTTTGTTATTTGCGTGCTGCTTGGTGGACTTTTCTTTGCAAGCAAGACAGGAAATTCGAGTTACGGATGGTTTTTTGGCATCGCATTGTGTGCGGCGATACCCGCAATGTTTTTGTTTGCTGTTGGTATGGCTGCCGGTCGTAGATTCAAAGGCGGGAGAAATGAAAAGCTGTAACCAGCGCATGCGGTTTAACTGGTCGCCTAAGGCGGAAGGCTGCGGCTCTGCTTGGCGTCGACGTTAGAACGTAACCGTGGCACTCCTGTCGAATGTCCGCACGAAAGCATGGGAGGCGCTAATACGCGCGTTTCGCGGTAGTTTCAGTGCGCTGTGGGTCCCCCCGGTTGGAGCTGTGGTTGACGTGCTCGTTCGTGCCCCACTTCAGGGACCTCTAACTTTCGATCACGCCTTCGGAATTTATATCGGCCTTGGTGTTGCAGCGCTTCTGGGTTTGTTGCTGGGCGCCGCTTGGCTCTTGACTCTTGGCGTTCCAGTGCTATTTGGTTTGATCCTTGTTCGTGCTAGCCATCCGCTAATTGCAGCCGCCTTCGGTGGTTGCCTGATGTATTGGCTCTACTATGGCCATGCCACCCAGACTGTGATCGGGGCAACCGCAGGTTTGTTTGCGGCGATCAATGCACGTTCTCTCAAGAAACACCACCCAACTGATTGATTTTGCTGCTGTGTTCAAGCCGGGTTCTCTGCGGGCACGAGGCCCATGGCCTTGGCGCGCTGGGCGAAATTGTGCAAAACCCGCTGCCGGTAGCGCTAACCCTTTGCTGCAGCGGACCGATTAGCAGTCTGCCGAGCGTGAACACCCCCCCCTCACCCCCCCAACCCACCCGCCGCCTCCCGCACCCCCTGCGTCAAGCGCTGCGCGGACAGGGGCTCGCGCTCCCAGTGGTGCCAGTACAGTGCCACCTCCACGGCGCTGCCGGGTAGTACTTCTTCCAGCGGCAAGCGGCCCTCGCGGCGGGCCAAAAACTGGTCGGGCACCATGCCCCAGCCCATGCCGTGCTCCAGCGCGGTTTCATACGCATCGACGGCGGGCACGAAGTGCCGGGGGTATTGCGGCGCGGACAAGGCGAAGTGCTGCTGCAAGAATGCATCTTGCAGGCCGTCCGTGCGGTTGAAGATGATGGCCGGCGTAGCCAGCATGCGGTGCACCGATACGGCCCCCGACTTGGTGCGGCACTGCGACACCAACGCAGGCGCGCCGACACAGCGGTAGCGCATGACGCCCAGCGGCTCGGCCACACAGCCGCGCATGGGCTGGGCCAGGGTGCTGACACAGCCGACCACTTCGCCGTTTTTCAGGGCCTCATGGGTGTGGTCCTGGTCATAGACCTGCAGATCCAGCAGCAGGCGATAGCGCGCCACGCAGGTGGCCACGCCCGGCAGGAACCAGCTGGCCAGAGAATCTGCGTTGATAGCCACGCCCAAGGTTTGCCAAGCTGGCGTGCTGCCTTTGGCGCGGGGCAAGGCACCCACCAGATCCGCCTCCATCAGGCGCAGCTGCTTCACATGGGCCAGCAGGGCCTGGCCGGCGGGCGTGGCGCGCACGGTCTTGCCGCGCACCAGCAGGCGCTGGCCCAGCGCCGTCTCCAGCCCCTTGATGCGCAGCGACACCGCCGCCAGCGTGAGGTTCAGCGCGGTGGCCGCTGGCCCAAAGCCACCGTGTTCCAGCACGGCGGCCAGGGCTTCGAGTTGTTTCGCGTCGAGCATGCGGCGACTTCCATCAAGTATTTTTTACGTGATGGAGTTTATGCCGAGCCAAATTTAAACCTGCACCTTCAAATACCGTCCAACAACACCAGGTCAAACTTGGCGCCACTCAGGCGCAGCTGCTTCAGCGGAGCGTGGGCCGGGTCGTCGTACCAGGCATGGGCCTGGGCCGCGCTGGGAAACTCGATCATCACGGTGGTTCCCGGCAGATGCGCCTCGCCCTCCAGCAGTTGTACGGGGCCCCGGGCGCGCAGGATGCCGCCGTGCTTGGCCACCAAGGCGGGCATTTTTGCACCGTATTCCTTTTGCCAATCGGTGTTGTGGATCACGAGGGAGCCAATCGCGTAGGTAGTCATCAGATAGTCCTTGGATGCGTAGTACCACCCATCTGCACGGCGGCATGCAAAGCCACCGGCCTGGGCGTATAGGCATTGTTTAAGGCACTACCATTGCAGTAAATGGGGTGATCATTGCGACACCCGTAACCAATACTTCCGAATATGAGCGACAAATTGCGCAGCATGCAGGTCTTCGTGGTGGCGGCAACGGCAGAGAGCTTTGCCGCGGCGGGGCAGATGCTGGACCTGTCTGCCGTCATGGTCGGCAAACATGTGCGCGCACTGGAAGAGCAGTTGGGCGCCCGCCTGATAGAGCGCACCACCCGCAAGCAGGCTTTGACCGACATCGGCAACAGCTACCTGGAGCGTTGCCGCGAAGCGCTCGCCAGCGTGGAGGCCGCCGACCGGGTGGCAGAAAGCCTGCGCGAGGCACCGCAAGGCACACTGCATATTTCCGCGCCCGTAGCCTACGGCCTGTACTGCCTGACGCCACTGCTCAGTGCCTACGCCGCGGCCTTCCCTGCCGTGCACATCAACCTGGTGCTGAATGACCGCGTGGTGGATATGGCGGAAGAAGGCATTGATGTCGCGTTGCGCTCCGGCACCATCGCAGACAACGAACTGGTCGCGCGCGCCCTACGCCCCACCGAGGTCTGGGCCGCGGCCAGCCCGGCCTACCTGGAGCGCCGGGGCGTACCCGTCCATGCTGCGGATCTGGCGCAGCACGACTGCCTGGCATTTGCGGCCTGGGGAAGCAAGCCGCAATGGCGCTTCAGCCGTGGCGGTGAGACGGTGGCCGTGCCGGTGAAAGGCACATTCGTCAGCAACAACGGCCAGGCTTTGCTGGCGGCGGCGGTGAGTGGAATGGGCGTTGCCGTGCAGGCGGACTACCTGCTGAACCCGGCCATAGCGGCCGGCCAGCTCATCCGCCTGTTGCCTGACTGGCAATTGCCCCAGCGGGCCATGCACATCGTGCGCCGTGCGGAACGCCAGCCCACGGCCAAGCTGCGCAGCTTTATTGACTTTGTGCTGGCGCGCCTGGGCGAATAGAACTTTTACTCAATTATTTTTTATCTAATGCAATTTGAATTTAGCTTTGTTTAATTAGCAGCACAGATGCCAGACACTGCAAGCCGTTCCACAGCCCCGTTCAAAGTCCGCCATGTCCACCCTGCCCTCTTTGCTGTTCACACCCGCCTTCACCGCCGGACTGGTTCTGTGCCTGTCGCTGATCGTGGCGCTGGGGCCGCAGAACGCGCATGTGCTGCGCATGGGGCTGACCGGCCAGCATGTGTGGTTGACGGTGGCGGTATGCATCGTGTCGGACATCGGGCTGATCGGTCTGAGCGTGCTGGGCCTGGCCCAGCTGGGCGGCATGTCGGACAAGCTGCAGGGCGCACTGGTGGGCTCGGGCATCGTCTTCCTGCTGTACTACGGCTGGCAGGCGTTTGCACGCTTTCGCAGTGGCACCCATCCGGGGGCCGTGGGCCTGCCCTCACAGGCGCCGATGACGCGTCGCCAAGCAGTAACTGCGGCCCTGGCTTTCGCCTGGCTGAACCCGCATGCCTGGATGGATACAGCCGTGCTGATCGGCACCGCCTCGCTGGCCTGGGGTCGGCCGGGCAATGCCTGGTTTGGCCTGGGCGCGATCACGGCATCCACCCTCTGGTTTGCCAGCCTGGGCCTGGGTTTGATGCTGCTGGGCCAGCGCCTGCGCGCCCCAGCCCTGTGGCGTGCGCTGGACGGGCTGGTGGCGCTGATGATGTGGGGCACAGCCCTGGTGCTGGCCTGGGGGCTGGTGTAGCCGGTCAAAAACAGATTGCTATTTAAAACATAGCTGCCAGCGCAGGATATAGCTGCGCTAGCGCCTGTTTTTATGCATCAACCCAGATCAGGCTCATCCACCAGAGTAGACAGCGGCAGCTCGGCAATCTCCTGCAGCAGCAGTGCCAGCTGCTGGCCCGACGCATCCACCAGCGCCTGGCCTTTGTCTGCCGTGGCGGCGGCGGCGTTGCCGGCTGCACCGGTGGCGTTGTAGTCCTGCATCTGCCAGCCCAGCTTGGCGCTTTTGCCGTTGCCAAGGATGGGGTACTTGGCAGCCCGGTCTTGCGAGCTGGACTTGAAATCGCGCGCCTGTGCCATGTCCACAAACTGCGGGCGCAGGGCCAGCATCATCGAGGTTTCCACGTCGCCGGCATGCACGCCAAAGCGCTGCTCCTCGGCGCTGAACGGGCTGTTCGCCGCGCCCAGCGGCAGGTTGAACCAGCTGGCGCTGTAGACCAGCAAACCATGCTCGGTACGCAGGGTGCGCGCCACGATATCCATCAGACTGACCTGGCCACCGTGCGAGTTGAAGATCAGCAGCTTCTTCACGCCGCTGCGCGCCACGCAGGCGCCAAGCTCGGTCCAGATACGGATGACGGTTTCGGACGACAGAGTCAGCGTACCGGGGAAGCGCTGGTGCTCGGGGCTGAAGCCAACCTGCTGGGTTGGCAGAAATAGCACCGACGCATCGGCCGGCAGGTGCGGCAGCGCAGCCGCCACCACGCCATCGACCAGCGTGGTGTCCACACTCAGGGGCAGGTGCGGGCCATGCTGCTCGGTGGCCGCCACGGGCAAAACGGCGACGGTGCGGGCCGGGTCCAGCTGCGCGAAGTCGCGCGTGGTCAGGTCGGCCCAGAAATGGGATTTGGCTTTCATCCGCCGGATTTCACCACAGGCTGCGGCAAAAGTCGGCCACACGCGGGTCCATGTCGTGCACCACGGCCCACAAGGCCACGGCCACCAGGGCGCCCCCTGCCGCGCGCATGCCCCATTCCTTGCGCTTTGGGCTGCGCCAGGCCTGCAGGCGCAGCCACAGCCAGGGGCCGGCCATAAGAGTGATGGCGCTGCCTGCGGCAAACAAGGCCATGCATAGCGCGCCATCCAGCGGGCCGCCGCTCAAGGCCGCCACCAACAGGGCCGAATACAGCAGGCCGCAAGGCATGAAGGCCCAGGCCGCGCCCACGCCAAAGGCCCAGCCATACCCGCCGGAGCTCGCCCGCAGGCGCGCCCACAGCTTGCGGCCCATGCCGTCTACCCATACCGGCTGGCGTGCCAAAACCAGCAAAGTCCCGCCCCAGACCAGCACGGCCACATGGAACAGGGTCCACAGCGGCTGCAGCGCGGTTGACTGGCGAGCCAGCCAGGCCAGGTTGTCGGCCGCCCAGGCCGCCAGCGCACCGGCCAGGCTGTAGCCCACCAGGCGCCCGGCCTGCAGCTGCAGCATGCCCAGCCAGGGCCGCTGCGCGCCGGCCAGACGGCCCAGGCTGCCACAGGCTGCGCCGCACATGGCGGCGCAGTGCGGACCGCCGGCCAGGCCCATCAGCAGTGCGGTCCAGGCCAGGCCCGTTTGCATGTTCAAATGATTCTTGAGAAGCGGGCGCGGTTGCGGTCGGCCTGCAGGTAGCGGTCAAACACCATGGCCACCGCGCGCACCAGGAACCAGCCAGTGGCCGTGACGCGGATACCGCTGTCTTCCAGCTGCACCAAGCCGGCCTCCACCAAGGGCTGCAGAGCCGCCAGCTCGGCGGCGAAGGTCTTTTTGAAATCCACCAGAAATGCCAGCTCGATGGATTCGAACTGCACCTCGCCCTGGCACATCAGGCCCATGATGATGGCGCGGCGCACCAGGTCGTCGCGGTTCAGCGCCAGGCCACGCACCACCGGTAGCTGGCCCTGGTCGATACGGTCGCAGTACTCCTCCAGGGTCTTGGCGTTCTGGCTGTAGGTGGCGCCTATGCGGCCTATGGCCGACACGCCCAGGCCGACCAGGTCGCAGTCGGGCTGGGTGCTGTAGCCCTGGAAGTTGCGGTGCAGCCGGCCCTGGCGCTGGGCGATGGCCAGCGCGTCGTTGGGCAAGGCGAAGTGGTCCATGCCGATGTACACATAGCCGGCTTCCAAAAAGGTGTCGAAGGCCTGCGACAGCATGGACAGCTTGTCGGCCGCCGCCGGCAGCTCAGCGCCCAGAATGCGGCGTTGGGGCTTGAAGCGCTCGGGCAGATGGGCATAGGCGTACAGGGCAATGCGGTCGGGCCGCAGCTCTACCACCTGCTCCAGCGTGCGTGCAAAAGATGCCGGTGTCTGCCGCGGCAAGCCGTAGATCAGGTCCACATTGATGGACTCAAAGCCCAGCGTGCGGGCCACCTCCACCAGCTCGAACACTTGCTGCGCGGGCTGGATGCGGTGCACCGCTTTTTGCACGTCGGCATCAAAGTCCTGTACCCCAAAGCTGAGCCGGTTGAAGCCCAAGGTGGCCAAGGCCTGCAGGCGTTTGGCGTCCACGGTGCGGGGGTCCACCTCAATAGAGTATTCGCCGCCGGGGGCCAACACGAAATGGCGCCGCAACATGGCCATCAGCTGGGCCAGCTCGTCGTCACTCAAAAAAGTAGGGCTGCCGCCGCCCAAGTGCAGTTGGCTGACATTGCGCCGCTCGCCCAGCTGGGCGGTGTGCAGAGCGGTTTCGCGCTCCAGATAGCGCAGATAGGCGGCTCCGCGCTCATGCCGCTTGGTGATGATCTTGTTGCAAGCGCAGTAGTAGCAAAGCGACTCGCAAAACGGTATGTGCACGTATAGCGACAGGGGCAGGCTCAGTGCTGCCGCCCCCTGGTTGCGTTGCTGCAGGGCCCGGCTATAGTCCTCACAGGTAAAGGCCTCGACAAACCTGTCGGCGGTGGGATAGGACGTGTACCGCGGCCCAGGCACATCAAAACGGCGTAACAATTCGGGCAAAACACGGGTCATGGCGGGCAGTCAGGTTGCATGACTGGAATGTGCCGCGAAGCCACGCTTGTTTCATTGACGTGGATCAAAACCGCAGCAGATGGCACCAGAGACAATGAGATACATCAAATAGCTCCATTGATCTCCATCAAGTTCATACTCTGCGCATGGTCCCCACCTCAATCAAAGTCGCTTGCTCCAACTGCAACCTGCGTGAGCTGTGCATGCCCTTGGGCCTGAACAAAGAAGAGCTAGAGCGCATTGACGACCTGGTAGCAGTACGCCGAAAAGTACTGCGAGGCACGGCGCTGTTCCATAACGGCGAAACCTTCAAGGCGCTGTACGCCATCCGTACAGGCTTCTTCAAGACCACCGTCACCACCGAAGATGGCCGCGACCAGGTTACCGGCTTTCAAATGGCTGGCGAAATCATCGGCCTGGACGGCATCGTCAACGACCACCACACCTGCGATGCGGTGGCCCTGGAAGATGCCGAAGTGTGCGAAATGCCCTTCCACCGCATTGAAGAGCTCTCGCGCGAAGTCAACTCCTTGCAGCGCCATGTGCACAAGATCATGAGCCGTGAGATCGTGCGCGAGCACGGCGTGATGCTGCTACTGGGCAGCATGCGCGCCGAGGAACGCCTGGCGGCCTTTTTGCTAAACCTGGTGCAGCGCCTGCATGCGCGCGGGTTTTCACAGTCCGAACTCATCCTGCGCATGACGCGCGAGGAAATCGGCAGCTACCTGGGCCTGAAGCTGGAAACCGTGAGCCGCACCTTCTCCAAATTTGTGGAAGACGGCGTGGTCGAGGTCAAGCAGCGCCACATCCGCATCCTGGACACCGAAGCGCTCAAGCGTATCGTCAATCTTCAGCCCTGTCTCTAGGCACCGCCACCGGCTGGCCCACCAGCAGCGTCAGGCAACCCACCAGCACAGCCACCGCCCAGAACGCAAAGAACGCCAGGCTGTACACGCCCTGGCGTGACAAAGGCAGCGGCTGCCCCAGCCATTGCAGGCTGTAGGGATCGACCACCGCAAACACCAGCATCTCCAGCATGCATGCGCCCAGGAACGCGGGCCAGACCACACCTACCACCCTAAAGCTTTGCATAGTGCCCTCCGGCTACTTGGTACGCACCGAGCCGGGCGGCGACGCAGCATGGTTGCGCCCCTGCTCGGCCGGTGCCAGCGGGCCCTGGGCGGCCAGGGTCTTATTGATCTCCAGCCCCTGGCGGTAGTAGTCCTGGGCCAGCACCGGGTCCTGCTGGCGGATGGCGATCCAGCCCGAGACCAAGGCCGCCACCACCACGGCCAGCGGGCCAGAAATCACCAGCCAGACATAGCCGTAGCGCCACCATGGCAGCGGCACCGGTGTAGCAGATACATGAGAGGGCATGGCAGTCTCCTGGAGTTATCGTCAGCGGGGAACAAAGAACGTGGACTTTTCCGATACCTTGGTGCTTCCATCCGCGGTCTGGATGTCGAAGAATACCGGGTAAGAGCCCGGTTCGACAGAACCATAAGGGATATGCAGGCGCACCGCCACCCAGCGCGAGGCTACCGGCTCCAGGTCCACCCATTCGTCCGAGGCCAGCACAAGCCCGTCCAGCCCATGGGCTGTAAGGTGGTAGCGCTGCGGCACTTCACTGGCGTTCATGACCTGCAGGCGGTACACGTTTTCAAGCTGGCCACCGGACACAATGCGCGATAGCGCCGCGCGGTCACGCACCACGTCCACCTTCAGCGGGGTACGCGTCAACAGGCTGCCTAGCAGCGCCAGCGTCAACACCAGCAGCACCGTGCCGTAGACCAGTACCCGAGGCCGCAGCACACGCCGCAGTATCTGCCGGCCCGACCAGCCCTGGGCCATGCCGTTCTGGGTGGCAAAGCGGATCAGGCCTGGGGCATAGCCCATCTTGTCCATCACGCCGTCGCACACATCCACGCAGGCGGCGCAGCCTATGCATTCGTACTGCAAGCCCTCGCGGATATCGATACCTGTGGGGCAGACCTGCACGCACAGCGTGCAGTCCACGCAAGAGCCCAGGCCCAAGGCCGCGGGGTCCGCCTTGCGCGAACGCGAGCCCCGGGGCTCGCCACGGGTGGTGTCGTAGCTGACGATCAGCGTGTCCTTGTCGAACATGGCGCTCTGGAAGCGCGCATACGGGCACATGTATTTGCAGACCTGCTCGCGCATGAAGCCGGCGTTGCCATAGGTGGCAAAGCTGTAGAACAGGCCCCAGAACACTTCCCACGAGCCAAAGCTGCCGCTCAAAGACTCCTGCAGCAGCGCATAGGTGGGCGTGAAATACGAGACGAAGGTAAAACCGGTCCAGAGGGACAGCAGCAGCCAGGCGGCGTGCTTGGCCGACTTGCGGGCCAGCTTGTGGCCCGACATAGGCGCACCGTCCAGCCGCATGCGGGCGGCGCGGTCGCCCTCGATATGGCGCTCTATCCACATGAAGATTTCGCTGTACACCGTCTGCGGGCAGGCAAAGCCACACCATAGGCGCCCTGCCACGGCGGTGAACAGAAACAGGGACAGCGCAGACACCACCAGCAGCCCGGTCAGGTAGATGAAATCCTGCGGGTACAACACCAGTGAAAAGATGTAGAAGCGGCGAGCCTCCAGGTCAAACAGTACCGCCTGGCGCTGGCCCCATTGCAGCCAGGGCAGGCCGTAGAACACCAGTTGCGTCAGCAACACCATGGCCCAGCGCCAGCGCGCAAACAGGCCCTGCACTGAACGTGGGTAGATCTTCTTGCTGGCCGCGTACAGCGACACCATCACCTCATCGGCATCTGCTCCAGGCACAGGCACGATGGGGATGGTCTTGCGGGGCGCGGCGGTGTTCACACCATGCTCCTACTTGCTGGCCACGGGCTTGTTGGACATGCCCCAGATGTAAGCCGTCAACACATGGATCTGGGCCTCGGTCAGCTTGCCTTGCTGGGCCGGCATCTGGTTGATCTTGCCCTTATTGACCATCTCCATGATGGCGGCCTCGCCCCAACCGTGCAGCCAGATGTCGTCCGACAGATTCGGGGCGCCCAGCGCCTGGTTGCCCTTGCCGCCCACCCCGTGGCAGGCCGCGCAGACACCAAACTTGGCCTTGCCCAGACCGGCGCGCACCGAGTCATGCGGGCTACCCGACAGGCTCAGCACATAGTTGGCCACGTTCTTCACGTCGTCCGGCGTGCCCACTGCGGCGGCCATCGGGGGCATTTGGCCGATGCGGCCATGGGTGATGGTTTCCTTGATCTTGTCCGGCGTACCACCGTGCAGCCAGTCGGCATCGGTCAGGTTGGGGAAGCCTTTGCTGCCACGGGCGTCCGAGCCGTGGCACTGGGCGCAGTTGTTCATGAACAGGCGCTCGCCAATCGCCATGGCGGGCGCGCGGCCCGCCAGTTGCTCGGGCGGCAGAGCCACAAAATCGGCATACAGGGGCTGCAGCGCCGCATCTGCGGTCTTCACTTCGTCGCTGTATTCGTTGGCCGAAGTCCAACCCAGCTTGCCGGCAAAGTTGCCCAGGCCAGGGTAGAAGGCCAGGTAGCCGACTGAGAACACGATGGTCAAGACGAACAAGCCCACCCACCAGCGTGGCAAGGGGTTGTTCATCTCGCGCAGGTCACCGTCCCACACATGGCCGGTGGTGTTGTCGCTCTGGAACGGCACCTTTTTACGGGCCGTGATCCAAAGCAGCAGCAGGCAGGCGGCAATGCTGGCGACCGAGATGGCCGCGATGCATACCGACCAGAGATTGTTTGTGAAATCGCTCATACAAAATCCTCTTGGGAATCAGTCTTGCTGGAAAGGCAGTTGTGCTGCCTCGTCAAACTGGGCTTTGTTGCGGCTGGAAAAAGCCCAAACCCAGATACCAACAAAGGTGATGAAGCTGACAACCGTGGCGGCGATGCGCAAGGTGGTGACGTCCATGGCGGGCTTTCTGTATCAAGGAGCGTTAACTGGAGTAACGGGCGTGGCGGACGCTGGAGCAGCGGGCGCCGTGGCAGCGGCCTGCGCGGCCAACTGATCAGACAGCGCACGGCCCAGCACCTGCAGGTAGGCGATCAGGGCTTCCTGTTCGGTCTTGTCTTTCACCTCGGCCGCTGCGCCGGCAATTTCGGCGTCGGTATAGGGCACGCCCACGGTGCGCAAGGCCTTCATGCGCGGCGCCACATCGGTCGGGTCCAGCAGGGCCTTTTCCAACCAGGGGTAGGCCGGCATGTTCGACTCGGGCACCACGTCGCGCGGGTTGTGCAGGTGGATGCGATGCCATTCGTCGCTGTACTTGCCGCCCACGCGGTGCAGGTCCGGGCCGGTGCGCTTGCTGCCCCACTGGAACGGGTGGTCGTAGACAAACTCACCCGCCACCGAGTAGTGGCCATAGCGCAGTGTCTCGGCGCGGAACGGGCGGATCATCTGCGAATGGCAGCCGTAGCAGCCTTCGCGCAGGTAGATGTCGCGGCCCATCAGCTGCAAGGGTGTGTAGGGTTTCAGGCCGGTGACCGGCTCGGTGGTGGACTTCTGGAAGAACAGCGGCACGATCTCCACCATGCCGCCCACGGCGACCACCAGCAGGATCAGCACGATCATCAAGAAGTTATTGGTCTCGATCTTCTCGTGCGAGAAGAAGGGCACGGGTTTGTTGTTGTCAGACATGGGTTGTATTCCTCAGGCGTGGGCCACCGACGTGTTGGGCACAGGCACCAGTTGCGAGCGTCCGGAGATGGCGGTCATCCACACATTCCAGGCCATGACCAGCATGCCGCCCAGGTACAGAACGCCACCGGCCACACGCACCACATAGAACGGGAAGGTGGCTTTCACGCTTTCCACAAAGGTGTAGGTCAGGGTGCCGTCGGCATTGATGGCACGCCACATCAGGCCCTGCATCACGCCGGCAATCCACATGGCGGCGATGTACAGCACCACGCCGATGGTGGCCATCCAGAAGTGCAGCTCGATGGCCGGCACGCTGTGCATCTTCTTGCCGCCAAACATGCGCGGAATCAGGTAGTACAGAGAGCCCATGGACACAAAGCCGACCCAGCCCAGCGCACCGGAATGCACGTGGCCAATGGTCCAGTCGGTGTAGTGGCTCAAGGCGTTCACCGTCTTGATGGCCATCATCGGACCTTCAAAGGTACTCATGCCGTAGAAGGACAGGGACACGATCAGGAAGCGCAGGATCGGGTCGTCGCGCAGCTTGTGCCAGGCGCCCGACAAGGTCATCACGCCGTTGATCATGCCGCCCCAGCTAGGCGCCAGCAGGATCAGCGAGAACACCATGCCCAGCGACTGGGTCCAGTCAGGCAAGGCCGTGTAGTGCAGATGGTGTGGGCCGGCCCACATATAGGTGAAGATCAGCGCCCAGAAGTGGACGATGGACAGGCGGTACGAGTACACCGGCCGCTCGGCCTGCTTGGGGATGAAGTAGTACATCATGCCCAGGAAGCCGGCCGTCAGGAAGAAGCCCACAGCGTTGTGACCATACCACCACTGCACCATGGCGTCTTGCACACCGGCGTAAGCCGAGTAGGACTTCATCCAGCCCGCAGGCACCTCGGCGCTGTTCACCACGTGCAGCAGGGCCACGGCGATGATGAAGGCCCCGTAGAACCAGTTAGCCACGTAGATGTGGCGCACGCGGCGCCGACCCACGGTGCCGAAGAAAACAATGGCGTAAGCCACCCACACCAGGGTGATGAGGATGTCGATGGGCCATTCCAGCTCGGCGTATTCCTTGCCGGTGGTGTAGCCCAGGGGCAGGCTGATGGCCGCGCCCACAATGACAGCCTGCCAGCCCCAGAACACAAAGGACGCCAGCGGCGGGCAGAACAAGCGCACCTGGCAGGTACGCTGCACCACGTAGAAGCTGGTCGCCATCAGGGCGCAACCGCCAAAGGCAAAAATCACCGCATTGGTGTGCAGGGGGCGAATCCGGCCGTAGCTGAGCCAGGGAATGCCGTTGGTAAGGTCTGGCCATGCCAGCTGGGATGCGATAAGCAAACCTACCGTCATGCCCACCACACCCCACACGACGGCCATGATGGAAAACTGCCGGACGGCGGTGTCGCTGTAGACCTCCGGTCCTGCGGATTGTGAATGCGTGATAGCCATGGGCACCTCTTCTGTGTATGGCATGCAGTGTCCCGGCGACAGGTCGGACACACTTTGATGCAAGTCAACCGAAAGTCACTTAGCGCCCTTGCAACCAGCCTCCCCGCATCTTTCAAGAACACCGCAGAACCGGCTTTGCAAGGGGGGTTGGAGTGGCGACATGCGTTCTCGGCCCAACGGGCCGATTCCGGGAAGCGCGCGAAGCCTGGGGGGAGCCACCAAGCTAGTCGTTGTGCAGAATGCGCTCGCCTTCTTGCTCCACCGATTCGAACTGGCCCTGGTAAATAGCCCACCACAGCCCGCCCAGAATGGCTAGCACCAGCACTACCGACAAGGGAATCAACAGGTACAGGATGTCCATCAGCGCCTCGCACCTTGTTTGCTATGCATTCCATAGCTTCTTGCGCAGACAACACCTGCCCAGGCAGGTCTTTTTATGTAAATCATGCAAATACTCGCCACCCGACAACGGGCACAACGGACCTCAAGCCAGGAACCCGTGGAACCGGCTCCGCCGGGCCACTGGGTTCGCCCCCTGCAAGGGGGTTGGCGAAAACGCGCAGCGTGTAGCCTGGGGGTGAGCAATGACACATCATGCTTTGGACAATCTAGCGGCGTTCAGCACCACCAGCAGGGAACTCAGCGCCATGCCCAGGCCTGCCGCCCAGGCGGGCAGCCAGCCCACCAAGGCCAGCGGCACGCACAGCGCGTTGTAGGCCGCGGCCCAAGCCAGGTTTTGCCGCACCACACGCAGCGTGCGGCGGGCGGTGCGCAATGCCTGCGGCAGGGCCAGCAAAGCGCCACCGGTCACCACGAAATCCGCCTGTCGCTGGGCCAGAGGCACGGCCTGGCCAAAGGCAAACGACACATGGGCCCCGGCCAGCACCGGCCCGTCGTTCAGTCCGTCGCCCACCATGGCCACCCGGTGGCCACCGGCCTGCAGGGCGCGCAAATGGGCCAGCTTGTCCTGCGGCGTGCAGCCCCCGCGCGCCTGCTCTATGCCCAGTTGCGCAGCCACGCGCTGGGCCGCCGCCGACTGGTCGCCAGACAGCAACTCCACGCGCACGCCCGCCTCGCGCAGGGCCTGCACCGCCTGCGCCGCATCCGGTCGCAGATCTTCTGACACGTCAAAGCTGGCCAGCCAGCCCTGGGCATCGCTGAGATGCACCTGCTGCTGCGCCGGGTCGCCCGGCGTGCCGCAAAAGCGGGCCGAGCCAAAGCGCAAGGCGCCGTGGCGGCTCTGGCCACGCATGCCCAGGCCGACCGCCTCCTCCTCCTTCACCACATCGGACGGCAACTGCAGCCCCCGGGCCTGCGCGGCCGCCGCCACCGCCCGCGCCACCGGGTGCAGAGAGGGTGCGGCCAGCGCCGCCGCCAGGGCCAGGGCCTCGTCGTCGGACAGGCCGGCGCAGGTATGGATAGCCGATACCGCCATGCCATCCAAGGTCAGCGTGCCGGTCTTGTCAAAGACTACGGTGTCCACCTGGGCCAGGTTTTCCAGTGCCTGCAGGCGGCGCACCAGCACGCCCGATTTGGCCAGCTTGCCGGCGGCGGCCAGCAGCGCCGCCGGCGTGGCCAGCGACAGCGCGCAAGGGCAGGTCACCACCAGCACGGCCACCGCCACCATCAGCGCATGGCCGGGGCCGGACGGCCACCAGAACGCGCCCGCCAGCGCGGCGGCCACCAGCACACACCACAAAAACGGGCGCGCCATGCGGTCGGCCAGTTGGGCCAGGCGTGGCTTCTGGCTGGCGGCCTCGGCCATCAGCGCGACGATCTGGGCGAAGCGGGTGTCGCTGCCCAGGCACTCCACCTGCAGCTCCACCGGGGCACTCAGGTTGTAGCTGCCGGCCAGCACGGCGTCGCCGGGACCACGGCCCAGCGGCGTGGATTCGCCGGTCAGCAGGGCCTCGTCCACCTGGGTGCGGCCCAGCAACAGGCTGCCGTCTGCCGGAAAGGCCTCGCCCGGCAGCACGCGGATGCGGTCGCCCAGCTGCAGGCGCCGCACCGCCACGCGTACAAAGGCCGGCACGGCGGCGCTGGCGTCCCAGCGCTGCACGCTGTCGGGCAGGCGGCTGATCAGTGCCTCCAGCGCGCCGGCGGTACGGTCGCGCAGGCGCAGCTCCAGCCAGCGGCCGGTGAGCAGAAAGAAGACGAACATGGTGAGCGAGTCGAAATACACCTCACGGCCCAGCGGCCCGGTGGGGTCGAAGGTACCGGCGGTGCTGACCGCAAACGCCACAGCCATGCCCAGCGCGGCCGGCAGGTCCATGCTGGCGCGGCGGTGCCACAGGTCACGCCAGGCGGCACTAAAGAACGGTCCGCAGGAAAACACCACCACCGGCAGGGTCAGTACCCAGGAGGCCCAGCGCAGCAGTTGGGCCATGTCGGGCGTCAACTCGCCCGGCCCGGCCACATAGGCAGGCATTGCATACATCATCACCTGCAGCATGCAAAAGCCGGCCACCAGCCAGCGCCACAGGGCGCGCCGCTGGGCCTGCTGGCGCAAGGCCCGCTCGGTGGCGTCCAGCGCGGGCACTGCACGGTAACCCGCGCGTTGCACGGCGGCCAACCACTGCGAGGGCCGGCCCACATCGTCCAGCCAGACCACACGTGCGCGTTGGGATGCCGCCCCCACCTCGACCTGCACCACGCCGGGCAGCTTGCGCAGCGCATCTTCCACCGACAAGGCACAGGCCGCGCAGCGCATGCCCTCCACCAGCAGCTGCGACTCCTGGCAGTGGGGCCACTGCGTGGAAGGCCGGCTGAAGGCCGCCCATTCGGACGGTTCGTCCAGCCACGCGGTCTGCTCTGCCTGCGCGGAAGGCGTAGGCAGGGACAGGGGCGGCGGGGCGATCTCAAGGCTGGCGGGCATGCCACGAGACTAGCGCTGTAGGACGGCGCCGCGTTTGACCTAGATCAACACCCCAGTCCCCACATAAGACTTATGCTGAAGCCATTCCACTACCGGAGAACGCCATGTACCGCTGCATTCTTGTCGCAACCGATGGGTCCGAACTGTCCCAACTGGCCGTTACCAGCGGCATTGACCTGGCCAGACTGACCGGCGCCCAACTGGTCATCGCGAAGGTCGTGCCAACCTATGCCCGCACCTATTTCGAAGGCTCCATCCCGGTGAGCCTGGACGAAAGCGCCCGCATCGAACAGCAATGGGCCGATGAAGCCCAGGCCGTGGTGGATGCCGCCAAGGCCCTGGCCGATGGCGTCAATACCAAGGCCGTGGTGGTGCGTTCGGACCTGGTGGCCGAGGGTCTGATTGCCGCCGCCACCGAGCACAATGCCGATCTGATCGTGATGGCCTCGCACGGCCGACGCGGTCTGAAACGCCTGCTGCTGGGCAGCGAAACCCAGCAGGTGCTGACGCACTCGCACACCCCGGTGCTGATTCTGCGTTGAAGACACTGCATTGAATAACCATCCAGCGCAGGTACTACCTGCGTCAGTAGCTACCAAATATATAGCAAACACGGAGTCGGGGAATTCCTGGTCCCCGGCTACGCCATGCGCCAGATGCGGCGACACTGGGGGCTTGTTGTGCTCTCAAAGGCTGATGCCATGGCTTTAGGCTGGTTCTCGCTGCTCAAAACCGTTCCCTGGTCCGACGTGATCGCCACCGCCCCGGTGGTGGCCGACGGCGCCAAACGGCTGTGGAAAAGCATGGCCAAAAAACCACCGGTAGTGCCCACCCCGGTGCCGACGGCGGTAGCTGGCGAGCCCACATCGCTCGCCCAGTTGCAAGCACGCGTGGCCGCGCTGGAGCTGGGAGCCGAAGAAATGCGCGCCCAGCTGCGCGTCTCGTCCGAGCTTATCCAGTCACTGGCCGAACAGAACAAGGAGTTGGTGCAAAGGGTGGAGGCGCACCGCGTGCGCCTGCTCTGGGCCAGCACCGGCATAGTTGCCCTGGTGCTGGCGGTCGCCTGGCTGGCGACACGCTAAAACCCTGAAGCCCTGTAAGAAGGGCCAGAAGGGCCGTCGCTTAGACCTTGCCGCCGGGGTTGGCGATCAACGCCACGCCAGCTGCGTCCGAGCCGGTGCCCAGCAGGCCGGCACGGGTGTAGACGCCCAGCTTCTCGCGGGTGTCGGCGATGTCCAGATTGCGCATGGTCAGCTGGCCGATGCGGTCGGCCGGCGTGAAGGCCGCGTCTTCCACTTTTTCCATTGACAGGCGCTCGGGCGCGTAGGTCAGGTTCGGGCTGCTGGTGTCCATGATGGAATAGTCGTTGCCGCGGCGCAGTTCCAAGGTCACTTCGCCGGTAATGGCGCGGGCGATCCAGCGCTGGGCGGTTTCGCGCAGCATCAGGGCTTGCGAGTCGAACCAGCGGCCTTGGTACAGCAGGCGGCCCAGGCGGCGGCCATTGCTGCGGTACTGCTCGATGGTGTCTTCGTTGTGGATGCCGGTGACCAGGCGCTCGTAGGCGATGTGCAGCAGCGCCATGCCGGGGGCTTCGTAGATGCCGCGGCTCTTGGCTTCGATGATGCGGTTCTCGATCTGGTCGCACATGCCCAGGCCGTGGCGGCCACCGATTTCATTGGCGGCATACATCAGGGCCACAGCGTCGGGGTAGGTCTGGCCGTTCAGGGCGACCGGCTGGCCTTCTTCAAAGCGCACGGTGACCGATTCGGCCTTGACCACGCAGTCCTCGCGCCAGAACGGCACGCCCATGATGGGCTTGACGATGTGCATGCCGGCGTTCAGGAATTCCAGGTCCTTGGCTTCATGGGTCGCGCCCAGGATGTTGGAGTCGGTCGAATAGGCCTTCTCTACGCTCATCTTGTAGTCGAAACCGTTGGCCACCAGGTACTCGCTCATCTCCTTGCGGCCACCGAGCTCGTCGATGAACAGCTGGTCCAGCCAGGGCTTGTAGATGCGCAACTCGGGGTTGCACAGCAGACCGTAGCGGTAGAAGCGCTCGATGTCGTTGCCCTTGTAGGTGCTGCCGTCGCCCCAGATGTTCACGCCGTCGTCGCGCATCGCCACCACCAGCGCGGTGCCGGTAACAGCACGGCCCAGCGGCGTGGTGTTGAAGTAGGTGGCACCACCGGTGCTGATGTGGAAGGCGCCGGACTGGATAGCGGCAATGCCTTCGGCCACCAGCTGTGGGCGGCAATCGACCAGGCGGGCCATTTCGGCGCCGTAGGCCAGGGCCTTGCGGGGGATTTCGTCGTAATCGGACTCGTCGGGCTGGCCCAGATTCGCGGTGTAGGCGCAGGGAATGGCGCCCTTGGCGCGCATCCAGTGCACGGCGGCGCTGGTGTCCAGCCCCCCCGAAAACGCGATGCCGACACGTTCGCCAGCGGGGAGTTTTTGCAAAATATTGGCAGCCATGGTGTTCTCTGTGTCAGTGCGAAACCTTCGATGTTAATTGACGCGGGGGATTCCCCTTGCCAGGACGCCATTGCAGTTGGATCTGGATGGGCATGTATTGCTATATTTTTTGCAGCTGCCAGCACAGATAAATATTACGCCCACGGCATATTTGAACCCCGTGCCACCCGCCTGGTGTTTGGCATCTGGGGGCTCGGTGCACCAGTGCGCTGGCTCTGTACATTCACATACAAACACAGTGGTGTTTCGTCACTACCATGGTCCAACGCAGCGCGCAAGGGCAGCACTCTCCGAGACCCGGCCCCAAGCCACTTGCCCCACACACCAAGGATTCGCCATGCCGCAAAAGACCTGGAGCGCAAAACGTGAGCGCCAATACATGCACATCAAGGAGAGCCTGCTGAAACGCGGAAAACCCCAGCCCCTGGCCGAGGAAATTGCCGCACGCGTCGTCAACAAGGAACGCGCGCAACACGGCGAATCCGTCGAGGCCAGCGCCTCGTCACTCAACGATATGCCGGCGGGCCGGCGCGGTGGCTTGCGCTCGCATAAGGGGCCGGGCGGACGTACGCTGCTGCAGCTGCGCAATGAGGCCCGACAGCGCGGCATCAAAGGCCGCTCGACAATGAACAAGGCGCAGCTTGAAGCTGCGTTGGCCCCATGAAAACACTAGCGTCCGTTATGGCCGCAAGCACCGCCCCCGAGAGCCCGCCTGCGGCGGTGGCAGAGGCCCGTACCGTGGCCCCCTTGCTGGTCGGCAGCATCGAATCGGTGGCCCGCTCGCGGCTGCTGACCGTATCACCGGACAGCCAACTGGTCGAAGTGGCCGCGCTGTTGTCCGAGGCGCAAATCAGCACCGTGGTGGTGTGCGATGCCGGGGGAGTCCCCCTGGGCACGATCACGGAGACCATCCTGATCAAGCATCTGGGTTTGGGCCAAGCGAACTTCTTCACCACCCGCGCTGGTGAAGTGATGACGCGTGGGTTCACCACTTGCGCACCAGAAGACTTGCTCTCCGATGTTCTGACCATGATGCATGCACGCGGGCTCATCCACGTGCTGCTGGTGCGCTCGGACGGCAAGCTGCTGGGGGTCGTGAACTCCCGCGACGGACTGCGTGCGCTACTGGCCGCAGGCAACCACGAAGAGGCGCTGCTGCGCGACTATGTAATGGGCGTCGGCTACCAATAAGCCTGTCTTGTCTTCATCGCCCTCGCGCGGTACGCATGCGCGCTCCACCACCCAGGAGACATTCATGCATACAGCCAACAACTCGCCACGCAAGCCCGCCCAGGTCACGGCATTCCCTCGCAAGACCCGGACTCTGCAACGCAAACCGCGCTGGACCCCGAGGAATCGGAGCGCGAAGTCAAGTCCCTGCTGGCCGACGATCTGCAGCGGGTCCTGGACCACTGCGAGTTGCAGGACGTGACGCTGGTGGGCTTCTCGATGGGCGGGGGGCGAGGTGGCCCGCTACATCGCGCGGCATGGCGAATCACGCCTGCACAGCCAGGTGTTTGCCGCTGCCGTGCCGCCCTACCTGATGCAAACGGCCGCCCCCCCCCGATGGTCCGCTCACGCACAAAGCACAACAAAGCAGGAATGCGCTGGAGCGAGACCGCGACGCCTTCTTCGCGCATGTCACCCAGGACTTCTTCTCGGCCCACGGTGTGCTGCAGGTCACAGAGTCGCAGCGCAGCAACGCCATCGCCCTGTGCCACCAGTCGGCGCAGTATGCGGCCTTAGCGTGCATGGACGCCTTCGGCACCACCGACTTCCGCGCAGACCTGCAGCGCATAACCGTGCCAACGCTCGTCATCCATGGCGAGGCAGATGCTATCGTACCCATCGAAGGCGCGGGCCTGCGCACCCACCACGCGGTGCACCATAGCCAGTTGGTAAAAGCGAGCGGTGCACCGCAATGGCTTCAACGTTTCGCACGCGCAAGCGTTCAACGATGCGCTGCTGGCGTTCCTGCGGTTGTGATCGCATAGCCGTGGATAGCTTTGGCACGTGACCACAATTGCCATAAAACACTACTTTTTTAGTAGCATCTTCCACAGGTGGATATTGCGCTAAAGGCTGATTTATCTAAAAACCAGCCCCCAGCGCCATGCTCACGCAACCTGCCGCTCGGCAACAGGCGCATGCTGTTGCATTAGCCCGACGACCCAGTCGATAAACACCCGCAGCTTGCTACTGACATACCGGTTCGGCGGGAAAGCCAGGTAGAGCGGCATCGGGTCCAGGCGCCAGCCCGCAAACAGGGGCACCAGTTCCCCACTTGTCAGGTGCGGCTTGGCCATGTAGTCCGGTAGCCATAGCACGCCCACACCGGCCAGACCGGCCGCCAAGTAGGCATTGCCATCATCCACCGAGAACACGTAGCGGCCTTGCACCTTGACACTCTCGCCGTCGCGGCGCATTGCATAGGGATAGGTCTTGCCACTGCGCGCCCTCAGAAAGCCGACCACGCGGTGGTGCGTGTCCTCCAACTCGCGCGGGTGCCGGGGCGTACCGGCCTGCGCCAAGTAGCTGGGAGCGGCATAAACCCCAAGCTGCAGATCGCCCACCCGACGCGCCACCAGCGACTGGTCGGTGAGTTCGCCGCCGCGCACCACGCAGTCCACGTTCTCGTCGATCATGTCCACCATGCGGTCGCTGACGCCCATGTCGATCTGGATGTCGGGGTATTGGGCGTGGAAGGCCGGCAATGCCGGCACCAACACCATGCGGGCCAGGGGGCTGGGCACATCGACCCGCAGCCGGCCACGCGGCAAGGCGGCGGCGCTGGACAGGCTGGTCTCGGCATCGTCCACGTCGGCCAGGATGCGCAGCACACGCTCGTAATAAGCCGCGCCATCGGCGGTGACGTTGACCTTGCGCGTGGTGCGGTTCAGCAGGCGCACGCGCAGCCGCGCCTCCAGCTGCTGCACCAGCTGCGTCACGCTGGTCTTGCTCATGTGCAGGGTCTCGGCAGCCTTGGTAAAGCTGCCGGTTTCCACCACCCGGGCGAAGGCCTGCATGGCATCAAAACGGTCCATCGCGGCTCCCCCTACGTTGACGCTGCCGATTGTTTGGATTTTACAAACAATGATGGGTGGACTTGCCGGTTTATCCGCCGGCCATGGCGCCCTAAAGTTGCTCCATCTTTTACTCCTTACAAGGACAGCCATGACCCAACGCGACGTTGTTTTCCCACCCGGCCGCCAGGCGCTCTACGAGCGCAACCGCTACTCGCCAGCAGTCCGCTCCAACGGCTTTTTATTCGTTTCAGGCCAAGTGGGCAGCCGCGAAGACGGTTCGCCCGAGCCCGACCTGGAAGCCCAGGTCCGCCTCGCCTTTGATAACCTGAACGCCATCCTGAAAGCCGCCAGCTGCACTTTTGACGACGTGGTGGACGTCACCGTCTTCATCGTCGACCCGGCGTCCAAGTTCGAGACCATCTGGAAGGTGTTCCCCGACTACTGGGGCCAGGCGCCGCACCCGACACTGACCGGTGTCGGCGTGACTTGGCTGTATGGCTTCGACTTCGAGATCAAGGTGATTGCCAAGCTGCCGGAGCCCAATGCAGGCTGATCTGGCGCGGCGGAATCGGAACGGTGCGCGCGAATGAAGTGCCCACCGTTTGGGTCTGCCGTAGCGAGAAGCCGGCAGGCGGTTGGGGCCAATACCGGCCATAGTACCCGTAAGAAGGTTATGACATACGGGCGAAACTTCGTCGCTACGGTTACCTCCGATCGCGAAATTGCTTTCTCCCAATGAGAACCGCGGCTACGCCCGCCCTTCAGCCCGCGAGCCCAGCTGCTCCTGCAGGAATTCAATAAAGCGCTGCGTCTTGGCCGGCAGCAAGCGGGTTTCGGTCAACGCGTAGACCGGTATCGGGTTGCTCTGCCACTGCGGCAAAACCCGGCGCAGGCGGCCTGCCGCCAGCTCGTCCGCAGCGATCTCCCCAGGCAGCAGGATCACGCCCTGGTCCAGTGTGGCCAGCCGGCGCAGCATGCCGATGCTGTTGACCTGCAAGCGCCCGCCGACCTCCACCTCGACGCTTTCTGCCCCCTGGTGCAGCGTCCATGTGCCGACCTTGGGAAAGCCCAAGCACGCGTGCCGCGCCAGGTCGCTGGGGTGCATGGGCTCGCCAGATATCTCCAGGTAGCGCGGCGAGGCATAAGCCTGCACCGAAAGACGGGCCAGCAGGCGGGCAACCAGGCCCGAGTCCTTCAGCTCGCCCATGCGAATGGCCACGTCGAAGGGTTCAGCGACCAGGTCCACGCGGCGGTGCGTGAGGTCTAAATCAAAGCGGATACCGGGGTAGCGACGCCCAAATTCGGCAATCAGCGGCGCCAGGTAGATGGTTGCAAAGTCCACCGGCAGCGACGCGCGCAGCACGCCGCTGGGCTGCGCCAGCATTTCGCCCAATTGCTCGTGGGCGATGCGCGCCTCGTCCACGATGCGCCGGCAGCGCTCGTAGTACAGCTGCCCGGCTTCGGTCAACTCCACCTTGCGGGTGGTGCGGTGCAGCAGGCGCAGGCCAATCGCCTTCTCCAGGGCGCTGATGCGCCGGGACAACGTGGAGTTCGGCACACCCGTGGCGTCGGCCGCGCGGCGAAAGCTGCGCGCCTGGGCGACCTCCACAAACAAGGCCATGTCGTTCAGCATTTCCATCTTGATTACGCCATTTATGGATCAATGATTGCCATTTTTACGTATTTATCTCTTAGAAGGATTAATCGAAGATACACCCATCGCATCCGCACCAGAAGAAATCCACCATGACCATCCCCATCGCCCGCATGCAGCACGCCCACCGGGGGCCGCATTTCCAGGCTTACCGCCTGCATGCCTCTGAAGCTGCACCGCTGGACCCTTTCATGGGCATAGACCATGCCTGGATGGGCGCACCCACGTTTCCGCCGCATCCGCACGCTGGCTTTTCGGCGGTGACGTACTTGTTCCTCGACTCGGAAACCGGTATTGCCAACCGCGACTCGCAGGGCAATCGCACATTGATCGAGCCAGGCGGCCTGCATTGGACCGCCGCTGGCAGCGGCGTGGTGCACGAAGAAAACCCCGCAGTGCCAGAGCGCACCGCGCACCTGCTGCAAATCTTCGTCAACCTGCCGCAGGACCGGCAGAACGCAGCGCCGTTCGCGTTGACGCTGGCCCCGCAGGACGTGCCCGTGGTGCAGCGCCCCGGCGTCCAGGTTCGCGTGCCCTTGGGCAGCTTTGGCGGTCTGCACTCGCCGCTGGCGCCGCCCACCGCAGCCACTTTGCTGGACATCACGCTGGAGGCGGGTGCCGAGCTGGTGCTGCCCGTGCCTGCCGGGCAGCGCGCCTTTTTCATGCCGATCGCGGGCAACTCAGCGCTGGATGGCCAAGGCTTCGGTCTGGACGATCTCGGCGCCCCGATCCTGCCCGTCTACGCCGAGGCCAGGACGCACACGCTAGCCGCCCCAACGGCGCACGCCCAGGTCGCCGTGTTCATCGGCGCACCACTGCACCAAGCTATTTTTTCCAACGGGCCCATGGCTTTTGCGAGCCAACAGGACCTTGTCGCGGCTACCGCCGCTTACCACCGTGGCGATATGGGAAAGCTGTAACAGCTCGCCACCCTTCCCGGGGGCGGGTATTCCACGCGCCCCATTCCATTCACTACCTAGGAGTTACGCCATGAAAGTTGAACGATTCACCGCCGACAACACTGCCTTGCTGCTGATCGACCACCAAGTCGGCACCATGCAACTGATCAAGAACATTGACAAGGAGCTGGCCGCCAAGCAGTCGATTGCTCTGGCCAAGATGGCCAAGATACTCAATATGCCGGTGGTCATCACGTCCAGCCAGGAAACCAACGCCCAGGGCCCGATCCTGCCGGAAATCGCCAACATCCTGCCCGAAGCGCATGCAGCCCGCGTCAAGCGCCCCGGTGTGGTGAATGCCTGGGCCTACGCCGACTTCCACAACGCGGTGCTTGCAACCGGCCGCAAAAACCTGATCATGGCTGGCGTCACCACCGACGTGTGCCTGATCTTCCCAGCTATTGATGCCGCGCTAGAAGGTTTCAACGTGCAGGCCGTGATAGATGCATCAGGCTCCCCCAGCGACTTGTCCGAAGAGTTTTCGCGCCAGCGCATGCACGACTCGGGCGTGGTGCTGACCGCTACCAACACGCTGATGGCGGAGATTGCGCAGGACTGGTCCACACCAGCCGGACAACAGCTGATCACCCTACTGTTCACCGATGTGTTCCCAGCCCTGGGTGCTGGCATCGTCTAAGGCTCGCGTCGCGCTGCGACGCGCGACTATCAATGCCCCGCCAGCACCTGCTCCAACTCGGAAAAGGTCTGTGCCATGGCCGTCACCGGCAAGGGGTGGCCCAGCTGGCGCTCGACCTGGGTTTGCGACACCAGGCCGCGGATGCGCGGGGTGCGGTCGGCGGTGTCGGAATCAATCACCAACAAGTGCGGGCGGCCGCGCTGTACCAGCGTGGCCACCACCTGCTCCACGGTAGAGCGCTGCAGCGCCGCGAAGGTGATGGCGTCGATCTCGGACAGCGGCGTCATCACGTCAGCCGCGGTCAGGTCTTCGTGCTTGATCTGGCGTTGGTGCACCAGGCGCATGGGTTTGTCACCGGCAATGTCGGCCGATGTCAGGATGCCGTCCACCGAGGGCATGTCGGACACCACGAACAGTAGGCGCACGCCCTGGTAGATCATTTTCAGTTCGGACTGGTCCAGTGAGGTTTGCGGCTGCACCGTGGCGGCGCGGATCTGCGCCAGGTCGGTAAACACTTCCATGGCGGGCGACTCCAACGTCACCGGGCCGTGCTGCGGGGGCTGGACCTGAACGATATGCGTACCTGCGGGGAAGCGGAATGTGGGGAGAGAGCCGTCTGACATGGGAACCTTTCAAAACCGCACCCTGTGTTGTGTCTGCGGCGCTGTACGTCTGCCAGATGCTGGTTGCTACGGGTGCCATAAAGCTGCAACCGACTCCGTTATAGGCCTGTCTCTGCAGGGCCACAAGGGGTTTTACTAGGGTTAACCCTCAATTTACCTGCGCTTTGCAATGCCCTCCCGAAACCTGGCTTTTCAGGCAACTAATACACAGCGCGGGACCCTACCAAACAACCAAATCGGGTAGATTCCATGCTCCCGCATGTTCGCTCAAGCCCACCATGACCACGACCACCTGGCTACTTTTCATCACCATTTCCCTGGTTACCGCCTTCACTCCCGGCCCGGCCGTGTTATTGGCGGTGTCCAACACCATCGCCTGGGGCTTGCGCAAGACGCTGCTAGGCAGCTCGGTGGGTAGCGCGATCGGGGTCTTTACGGTGTCTGGCATTGCCATGGCAGGGCTGGGCACCTTGCTGCATACCTCGGCTTGGCTGTTTGCCGGGTTGAAGACCGCCGGCGCGCTGTATCTGATGTACCTGGGCTACCGCCAATGGACTAATCCCGGCTCGGTGTTCAGCAAAGCCGCCCAGGCCCAGGCACAGCAACACAAGTCCCGCTTTGCGCTGGCCCGCCAGGGCCTGCTGGTGTCGCTGACCAACCCCAAGAGCATTTTGTTCTTCACCGCGCTGTTTCCACAATTCCTGCGCCTGGACGCCCCCATGCTGCCGCAATTTCTGGAGCTGACCAGCGTATTTACCGCCTGCGCTTTGTCTTCACACGTGGTCTATTCGCTAATGGCCACACGCTTGCAGGGCTGGTTCTCCACCCCTCGCCGCGCCCAGGTGTTCAACCGCGTCACCGGCGGCGCCTTTGGCCTGCTGGGTCTGGGGCTGCTAAGGCTGAAGAACCCGAACTGAGCGGGCTGGCTGCGGGCCGCACAGCGGGCCGCGCATGCTACAAGCGTGTCATATTTCGTCACGCAACGTAGCGTCGCGGGCTGGCCGGCATTTGCACAATCGTGGTTCCACTCGTGACCACGGATTGACGACCATGCCCAAACCCCTCTTCTCCCACATACGGCTCCAGTCAGCGGCGCGCAGCACGGTGCTGGCTACGCTGACCACCCTCGCGGCCTGCGGCGGTGGCAGCGGAGATACATCCAGCAGCCCCACCACGGTAGACGCAGAGAAGCTGCAGCAGACCACAGTCAGTGGCTTTCCGCATGCGGTGGACATCTACAAGCCGGTGGGCGCCACGCGGGCCATCGTGGCGCTGCATGGTGGCGGCGGCAACAAGACGGCCATCGCCTACCAGCTGGGGTTGAACAGCACGGCCGACAGCGCCAGCAACACCACCATCAACTGGGCCTGGCTGCAAGCCCACCATGTCATGTTGGTGCTGCCCCAGGGCCAGCACATAGACGGACAGGAGGGCGCCACCACCTGGACCAACTACGCCATGCGGTCAGGCCAGGATGACAAGGCTTTTCTGCAGGCCCTGGCGGCGCAAATACGCAGCGACTACGGCATCGACACCATCACGCTGATGGGGCACTCCATGGGCGGGGTGATGACCAACCGCATGTGGTGCGAATCACCCAGCACCTTTTCCAGCTATGTGTCGCTGGCCGGCCCGGCGTCCACCACCTTCAACCGGCCGGCCACCCCGTGCCAGCCGGGCAGCGCCGCCAAACCCTATATGGGCATCATCGGCGACAGCGACGAGGTGATGCAGACCACCGGCGTCTGGACTGCGCCCAGCTGGACCATCAACCCGGCGGTCGTGCTCGCTTCGCTGCCGGCCTGGGACAACAACACCGTCATCGCCGAAATGCTGCAGCAGCAAACCCGCACTACGCTGCTGTGCGGGCAGACGCTCAATGCCAACAACTACAGCACCAGCGGCAATATCGACAGCTGGACCAGTTGCGGTGGCCGGCTGGTACTGAAGCGGGTGCACGGCGCAGAACACGGCGTGGCATCCATCAACACCCAAATGAACAGCAGCAACCCCACCCAGGTGATGGACACCGTGGCCAGCTTTATTGAAGGGCTCTGAGCCAGCCAAGGAGTCTAGGCCGGCCTAAAATCCGGCCATGCAGCAGCCCCGCAACACCACCGGCGACAGCTTCTTCGCCTGGGACGGAGACGTGCTGATCCTGAACGTCCTCGGCAAGCCCGCCGCCAGCAAGGATGCGATTGGCAAACCCAAGGGCACGCAGCTGAAGATCAGCGTCACAGCCGCCCCCAAGAACGGCAAGGCCACCGACCATATGGTGCGCTTTCTGGCACCGCTGTTCGGCGTGGCGGTGGCCGATATCGAGGTGGTGTTTGGCCAGGAAAACGTCAACAAACAGCTGCGCATCAAAGCCCCCAAGAAACTGCCGCCAGTATTCGGCGCGGACTAGCCCCCCGGAACTTTGCCGGGGCGCACAGGCTCCGACCCGGCATACTCTGGCCCCACCATGCTGCATCGCTTCCTCACCGCTCTTATTTTCATAGCTTCCGGCGCAATACCTATCTGCGCAAACGCCCAAAAATCCATAGTAAGCACCGAACAGGTTCGCGCCGAGCTGGTGGCCCATGCCCCCCAGGGTGCAGTGCCTGGCCAACCGGTCTGGGTCGGCCTGCAGATCAGCCACCAGCCCGAATGGCACACCTACTGGAAGAACGCCGGCGACTCCGGCCTGCCCACCACACTGAGCTGGACCCTGCCACCCGGCGTGACGGCGGGCGACATCGCCTGGCCGCTGCCGCACAAGATTCCGGTGGGCACGTTGGCCAACTACGGCTACGAGGGCACGGTGCTGCTGCCGGTGCCGCTGACCATCACCCCGGCCTTCAAGCCCTCGCTGCTGGCCAGCGACCTGGAGGTCAAGCTGCACGCCGCCTGGCTGGTGTGCCGCAAGGAATGCATTCCGCAGGAAGGCGACTTTGTGCTGAAGATCCCGGTGAGAAGCTCCATTGGCCTGAACGCCGCCGCCTTTGACGCCGCGCATGCCGCCCAGCCCGAACCGTTGGTAGGGCGCAGCAACGTGGTGGTCAAGGGCAACACCCTGCGCGTCAGCGTGACCGACCTGCCGCCCGAAATACGCGGCAAGACGCTGCAGCTGTTCCCCGAAACCCCGGAGATCACCGAAACCGCCGCCGAGCCCACCCAAAACTGGGAAGGCGATGTGTGGACTGCCGACGTGCCCCTGTCCGCCCAGCGCAGCCAAAGCCCGGACGAGATGCCGCTGGTACTGGTAACGGCCGACGGCGAGCCGCGCCGGGGCTTTCGCACACTGGCCAATGTGAGCGGCCGCTGGCCGGCCGTGGCCGCCGTACCCACCGTGTCGCCCGCCCTGAGCGCCGCCTTGCAGGCGAACAGCGCGGCATCGCAAATCCCCACCGCCCCCAGCCTGACCTGGGGCGCGGCCCTGCTGGGTGCGCTGCTAGGGGGCTTGATACTGAACCTGATGCCCTGCGTGTTCCCGGTGCTAGCCATCAAGGTTATGGGCTTTGCGCAGCACGCCGGTGACCGCCGGGGCCACCGCGTGGACGGCCTGGCCTATAGCGCCGGCGTGGTGCTGTCCTTTCTGGCGCTGGGCGGCCTGATGCTGGCCCTGCGTGCGGGCGGCGAGCAGCTGGGCTGGGGCTTTCAACTGCAGTCGCCGGCCGTGGTGGCGGCGCTGGCCGTGCTGTTCACCGTGGTCGGGCTGAACCTGGCCGGGCTCTTCGAATTTGGCCAGTTCCTGCCCAGCCGCGTGGTGACGCTGCAGGCGCGCAATCCGGCGCTGAACGCATTTTTGTCCGGCGTGCTAGCGGTGGCCGTGGCCTCGCCCTGCACCGCGCCCTTCATGGGGGCTTCGCTGGGCTTTGCCGTGGGCTTGCCCGCCGTGCAGGCGCTGCCGGTGTTCGCCATCATGGGTCTGGGCATGGCCCTGCCCTACTTGGCCGCCAGCCTGAGCCCGGCCGTGGCACGGCTGCTGCCACGCCCCGGCGCCTGGATGCAAACCCTGCGCAGGCTGCTGGCGATTCCCATGCTGGCCACGGTGGCCTGGCTGGTCTGGGTGCTGGCCCAGCAAAGCGGCATGGCGGGCGCCGCCAGCCTGCTGGCGCTACTGGCCGGGGTGGCGGTGGTGCTGTGGACGCTGCGCCAGAAAAACACCACATACGCTATGGTTTCGATAGCTGCTACCGCAGTATTAGCCTTCGCTATCGGCCACAACATTACACAACTGGCGCCTCCTGTCCGCGCCCTTGCCGATGGCCGCTGGCAAGCCTGGGAGCCGGGCCGGGTCGAGCAGACCCTGGCCGCCGGCCAGCCAGTGATGGTGGACTTCAGCGCCGCCTGGTGCATCACTTGCCAATACAACGAGCGCACCACCCTGGCCCACCCCGCCGTACTGGCCGACCTGGACGCCAAAAACGTGCAGCTGCTGCGCGCCGACTGGACCCGGCGCGACCCGGCCATCACCGCCGCCCTGGGCCAGCTGGGCCGCAACGGCGTGCCGGTGTATGTGCTGTACAAGCCCGGCACCGCGCCGCAGGTGCTGTCGGAGGTGCTGAACGTGGACGACTTGCGCGCGGCTATCGCCCAGCTGTAGATGTAGCTGCAGCACCCGGCAGGCCTTGTCACGGGACTGTCACTGATAAAGGGTTTTCCCGTCACGCAAGAGTCATGTTTTGTGGATATCGTTTGCTGTAGTCAAACGACGTCCGACAAAGAAGCCCGCTGTGAACCCGATTATTTCCGTGCGCGGCCTCCGCGTAGCCTATGGCGCGAACGAAGTGCTCAAAGGCATTGACCTGGATATTGAACCGGGCAGTTTCGTGGCCCTGCTGGGCGCGTCGGGCTGCGGCAAGACCACGCTGTTGCGCACCCTGTCGGGCTTCAACCCCGTCAAGGCGGGCAGCATCACCGTCAAGGGCCAGGACATCCTGCACGAACCGCCCGAGCGCCGTGGCATGGCGATGGTGTTCCAGTCGTACGCGCTGTGGTCACACATGAGCGTGGCGCAAAACATTGGCTACGGCCTGAAGCTGCGCCGCGTGCCGCGCGCCGAGATCCAGCAACGCGTAGACAAGCTGCTGCAAATGCTGGGCCTGCAAGGCTTTGGTGCGCGCGGCGTAGGCGAGCTGTCCGGCGGGCAGCGCCAGCGCGTGGCCCTGGGCCGCGCCCTGGCGGTGGAGCCTGAAATCTTGCTGCTGGACGAGCCGCTGTCCAATCTGGACGCCGGCATACGCCTGCAGATGCGCCACGAGATCCGATCCATCCAACGCGCGCTGGGCGTCACCGCCATCCTGGTCACGCACGACCGCGAAGAAGCCATGGTGATGGCCGACCAGGTGGTGGTACTGGAGCAGGGCCGCATCGCCCAGATCGGCGCCCCGGAAGACGTATACCAGCGCCCGCAAACACCGTACGTGGCGACCTTCATGGGGGCCGACAACACCATCCACTGTGAAGCCCAAGCCGACAACAGCGGCGTACAGCTGCGTGTGCCGCGCGTACCGCAAGCCCAGGTGTGGTGCGCTGCCAGCATGCCGGTGCATGGCCCGGCGCAAGTGCATTTCCGCAGCGAAATGGCGAGCCTCGGCGCGCCCGACGCGCAGGCCGATGACAGCCTGCAGATCCCCGGCCGCATCCACCAGGTGAGCTACTTGGGCGGCGGCTACCGTTGCGAAATCACGACCGAATGCGGCGCATTCTTCATCGACCACCCGCGCCCCATGGCGAACGGCGACACCGTCACCGTTTGCATTCCCGCCCACGCGCTGCACATCTACCCACGTGCCTCGGCACAGGCCTGAGCCCCTTTTTTTTATTGCTACACAGGAGCACTCCATGCCACTACTTCGCCGCACACTCGCTGCCTCCATTGCCCTGGCGCTGGGCACTTTGACCCTGGGCGCACAGGCCCAGACCACCACGCTGCATGTGATCAGCGGCGGCTCGCAGAACATGGTGGACTACGTGACCGACTACCTGGGCCCGCTGTTCGAGAAGCTGAACCCCGGCGTCAAGGTCAGCGTCGTCGGCACCGGCCCGGACGATGCCGGTTCGCAAAAGATGATGGAAAAACTGCAGGCCCAGAAAGCTGCTGGCGCCGCCACCTGGGACACCGACGTGATCGTGCCCAATCAGCAAAAAACCGGCGAAATGGTGCGTGACGGCCTGCTACTGAAATACCGAGACAGCATCCCCACCGGCAAGTACGCCGTCAGCCAATCTGCAAAGCAGGCCCTGGGCGTGAATGTGGACGGCTATGTGATGCCCATGTTTGAAAGCCAAACCGCGCTGGCCTACAACCCCGATCTGATCAAGACCCCGCCCGCTTCCTATGACGAGCTGCGTGCCTTTGTGGCCAAGAACCCCAAGAGCTTTGGCTACAACGGCCTGAAGGGCGGTATGTCGGGCGTGGCCTTTGTGGTGGGCTGGATGTATGCCTACGGCGGCAACCCCGAGACCGTGCAGCAGGGCCCGTACGACGGCAAGTCGCCTGCCGGCTGGAAGAAGGCTTTCGCCGACCTGAAAAGCTTCAACCAGCAAGTAGTGTTCACGCCAGGCAACGCCGGCACGCTGGACATGTTGAACCGTGGCGAAATCGCCATGGGCCCCGTGTGGGTAGATATGTTCCAAAGCTGGAAGGCCGAGGGCCGCCTGGCACCCAACATGAAGCTGAAAATCCTGTCGCCCGGCATGCCTGGCCAGCCCTACTACTACGCCATCCCGGCCAAGGCGAAGAACGTGGAACTGGCCAAGAAATTCATCGCCCTGGCCACCAGCCCGCAAGTGCAGGCCGACGGCATTGTGCGGCGCTTCAACTGGTACCCGGGCATTGACGCTAATGTGGTCAAACCCGTACTGGACCCCAAGATCTGGAACCAGCTGTTCGTGGACGTAACCCCGGCCGACCTGGCACGCAATGGCAAGCCCTTCCCGCTGGCGCCTTATTTCAAGGACCTGCGCGAGCAGTACGAAGCCCAGGTACAGAACTAAGCACGCCAAGCGATGCGCCGCAGACCTTCCGAACTTTTGTCCGCCCTGACCCTGCTGCTGCCCGCCTTGGTGATGGTGGGTCTGCTGTTTGTCTACCCGCTGGTGTTTTCACTCACCTATGCCTTCCGTAATGAAGGCACGGGCGGCTGGGACCTGGGCAATTTCTCCAAGGCCTTTGCACTGTATGGTGGCGATATCACACTGACCGCCGCCGTCACCGTGCTGTCTACCGCGCTGGTGGGCGTGCTGGCAGTAGCCATTGCGGGCTATCTCACGCTGGGTGAAAACCGGCGCGCGGTAGCTGCGCTGCGCTGGATTTACCGCTGGCCACTGTTCATTCCTTTTGTGGTGGCGGCCCAGCTGATGCGCACCTTTCTGGCCAAGAACGGCATGCTGAACAACGCACTGATGGCGGCGGGCCTGGTGGAGCCGCTAAATGCCATGAGCCTGCTGGACTGGCGTGGCGTGGTGGTCACCTTTGTGTGGAAGCAGCTGCCGTTTGCCGCGCTGCTGATCAGCGGAGCCATGGCCTCCATGGACCGGTCCATGATCGAGTCGGCGCGTGGCCTGGGTGCAGGGCGGCTGCGCATCCTGCTGGAAATCGTGCTGCCGCAGGTGATGTCCACCGTGTGGGTCAGTCTGATCTTGTCTTTTGTGACCATGCTGTCGGCGCTGTCGGTGCCGATGATGATCATCGCCGGCTCGCCCACGCTGCTGACGGTGGACATGGCCTGGCGCGTCAACTCCTATGGCGACTACGGCGTAGCCAACGCGCTGGGCTTTGTGGCATTTGCGATGAGCGGAGTGGCCGCGTGGTTCTATCTGCGCCAAGGTCTGCGCACGGGCGGGCAACCCAAATGAAGCTCAGCCATTCCCGCACCCCGGACTTCGTGGGCACGCTGCTGCAGGTGCTACTCATTGGCCTGCTAGCAATTGCCGTGTTCGGCCCGCTGCTGAACATGCTGATCTGGACCGTGACCGAAGCCTGGTACTTCCCGGCCAAGCTGCCGGTACGCTGGGGCTTTGCCTTCTGGAACAAGGTGTTCCGCCCCGAAGCCGGAGCCATGCGTGCACTGACCACCAGCCTGCTGATAGCGGTGCTGACGGTGCTACTGAGCCTGGCGGTGGCCATTCCCGCCGGTTACGCCTTGTCCAAACGCACGCTGCCGTTTCGCAACTTGTTTTTGCTGTTTTTTCTGCTGCCGCAGGCCTTCCCTACGGTGGCGGTGCACATGAATATCGCGCGCATCTTCTACGGTCTGGGCCTGACCGGCACCATCTGGGGCGTCATGCTGGTGCATGCCATACAGGGTCTGGTGTTCGCCGTGTGGATCGCCTCGGCCTCATTCGCCGCAATCCACCAGGAACAGGTGGAAGCCGCGCGCAACCTGGGTGCATCTCCGCTGCGCGCCTTCCTGACTGTGACCCTGCCTCTGGCGGCACCCGGGCTGATGGCCAGCGCCATCTTCGTATTCCTGATCTCGCTGGACGAGTTCTCGGGCACCTTCTTCGTCGGCGTGCCGGATGTGCACACCCTGCCGCTGACCATGCTGAACGCGGCCATGGAAGGCAACTACCAGATCGCATCCATCACCGCACTCTTGCTGCTGGTGCCATCGGTACTGTTCATGCTGTTTGTGGAGCGTTTCCTGAAGGCCGATGTGCTGGCGGGCGTGGGGAAATAAGCCCATGGTGGTGCCAGCTGAATACTCCATCTGGCTACGCCCCGCAGCACCGGATGAAGCCGCGCTGCTGCAGACGATTGATCGCCTGGCGGCCCTGCGCGGCAGCGAGCGCTTCGCCCCGCACGTGACGGTGCAGGGCGACCTGGCCCAGCCGCTGGACGCACTACGCCACATGCTGGCGCCCCTGGCACGCAAAATACCGGCACAGCGCTGGCGGGTGGAGGCAGTGGAATGCAGCCCGCATTTCTTCCGCTGTATGGTGTTGCGCTTTGCCCCCTGCACCGCCTTCAAGGGAATGCAGGCTGCGGCACAAGCCTTCAGCCAGACAGAGCTAGGCTTGTCACCCTTTCCCCACCTGAGCCTGGCCTATGGCGAAGCGCAACCGGACAACGCCCGGCTGTGCCAGGAACTGGCCGATGAATACGTGGGGCGTGAGATCGTGCTGGACCGGCTCAGCATCTGTCACTCGTCCAAAAAAGTACCCGTACCAGACTGGCGCTACCTGGCGGACTATGTACTGACCCGCTAAAAACCGGGGTTTTGACCACGTCGAATACGTAAAGTTTACATATACAAACGCAAAGAATTCCAATTTCACGGTATTCTAAAAAGCCGGCAATTGTTGCCTGTGCAAAAAGACAGGCCATGAAAAACTCCCTCATCTCAACAAGCTTCTTTCGCGCATGCGCGCCAACTACTTTTGCGCTAGCTCTTGCCATTAGCTTGGCCGCCTGCGGCAGTGGCGGCGGTGGCAGTAGCAGCGGTACCTCTGGCACCGTCAGCATAGGAGGCACCGTAAGCGGCCTCACGGGCTCAGGCCTGGTGCTGCAAAACAACGCGGGCGACAACCTCGCCATCTCCGCAAACGGCAGTTTCACCATGGCCACGGCCCTGGCCGTGGGGGCCAGCTATAGCGTCACAGTCAGTAGCCAGCCAAGCTTGCCCAGCCAGACCTGCACCGTCAGTAACGGTAGCGGTACGGCCAGTGCGTCCGTCACCAATATCGCGGTGACTTGCACCACACCTTCAGTGCGATTTGCCTACGTGGCAAATAGCGGTGCAAATACGGTGTCGGCCTACACGGTCGATACCAACACGGGGGCTTTGACCTCGGTAGGCGCCGCCTATACGACAGGCGTAGCTCCTGACTCGGTAGTGGTTGCGCCGTCGGGCAAATTTGCCTATGTGGTGAACTTCAATGACAACACCCTGTGGACTTACGCCATTGACACCAGCACCGGCGCCTTGAGTACTGTTGGCAGCAGCTCCGCGACCGGCAATAACCCAACCACTGTTGCCCTCGCTCCCTCGGGCAAATTCGCTTATGTGGCCAACTCCATCGACAACACGGTTTCCAGCTACACCGTGGACACGACCACTGGCGCCTTGACAACACTTGGAACGGTCGCAACGGGAACCAGTCCGCGCTCCGTCACAGTGGATCCCTCGGGTAAATTCGCCTACGCCAGCAATTACAGCGACGGCACGGTTTCCGCCTACACAGTGGATAGCAGCACCGGCACGCTGACGGCCATTGGCACAGTAGCAACCGGCTCAGGCCCCCGCTCAATCGCTATAGACCCCACCGGCAAATTCGCCTATGTGGCAAACTTCGGTTTCGGCAGCTTCAACAACACGGTTTCGGCCTATAGCATCAACACCAGCACCGGAGTATTGACCACCGTGGGAACATACACCGCAGGCACGGCACCCCGCTCGGTAGCGGTAGACCCGCGGGGCAAGTTCCTCTATGTGGCCAACTCGGAGGCCGACACCGTGACCGCCTACAGCATCAACACCAGCACAGGGGCACTGACCACGGTAGGAAGCTTTGCCACCGGTAGCAAACCGTATGCAGTGGCCGCCGACCCCACGGGCCAATTTGTCTACGTAGCCAACTCCAACGCCGCCACTGTCTCGACCTACAGCATCAATAGCAGCACAGGCGCCCTGACGCAGACCGGAAGTTATGCCGCAGGTACGGGAGCGGCTGCCGTAGCCACCACGCAGTAGCTAGACCAGGCCATCGACGACATGCCGCTGCCGATGGCCTATCCCGCACCGACCACCGCCGTCGGTAAACGGCATCCCTGCTGACAACCAGGTTCATCGAAGCCTGCTATGTTGGAACCTGTGTCAAAAAACAGGAGCCTCTATGACAGCCCCATCTCCCCACGCGTTCGCGCCCGCCCTGCAAACATTCACCACCACTACGGGTGAGTCCGGCCAGTACTGGTCGCTGCCGGAGCTGGCCAAGCGGTTCCCCAGCGTAAATCGACTTCCGGTATCTGTACGCATCGTGCTCGAATCGGTGCTGCGCAACTGCGACGGCAAAAAGGTGACGCCCGAGCACGTGGCGCAATTGGCGCACTGGTCCCCCACTGCCGAGCGCACCGATGAAATCCCCTTTGTCGTGACCCGCGTGGTGCTGCAGGACTTCACCGGCATCCCCCTGCTGGCCGACCTGGCCGCCATGCGCAGCGTAGCCGCATCGCTGGGACAAAGCCCCAAGACCATAGAGCCGCTGGTGCCGGTAGACCTGGTGGTAGACCACTCGGTGATGGTGGACTACTACGGCACCCCCCAGGCGCTGGACCTGAACATGAGGCTGGAATTCCAGCGCAACCACGAACGCTACCAGTTCATGAAATGGGGCATGCAGGCCTTTGACACCTTCCGCGTAGTGCCGCCTGGTTTTGGCATCGTGCACCAGGTGAACCTGGAATACCTGGCGCGCGGTGTCTACAAGAACCCCAAGGACACGGCTGCCGCACCGGTGTACTACCCCGACTCGTTGGTCGGCACCGACAGCCACACCACCATGATCAACGGCATCGGCGTGGTGGGTTGGGGTGTGGGCGGCATCGAGGCTGAAGCCGCCATGCTGGGCCAGCCGGTGTACATGCTGACACCGGACGTGGTGGGCTTCGAGCTGACCGGCACGCTGCGCGAAGGTGTGACCGCCACCGACCTGGTGCTGTTTGTCACCAACATATTGCGCGCCGAGAAGGTGGTGGGCAAGTTTGTCGAATTCTTCGGCCCTGGCGCGGCGTCCATACCCGTGCCGGACCGCGCCACCATTGGCAATATGGCACCGGAATATGGCGCCACCATGGGCTTCTTCCCCGTGGATGACAAGACCGTGGCCTACTTCAAGGGTACGGGCCGCACCGATGCCGAAATTGCCTTGTTCGAGGCCTACTACAAGGCGCAAGGCCTATTCGGCATGCCCAACCCGGGCGATATCGACTACAGCAAAGTCGTGCGATTAGACCTGGGCACCGTCGTCCCCAGCCTAGCCGGCCCCAAGCGTCCGCAGGACCGCATCGATCTGGACAAGCTCTCCAGCACCTTCAGCACGCTGTACAGCCAACCCAATGAAGCCAACGGCTTCAACCAGCCGGCCGAAACCCTGCTGTCGCGCTACCCACTGCCATCCGGCGGCGGCGTGGACATCGGCAATGGCGACGTGCTGATTGCCGCCATCACCTCCTGCACCAACACCTCCAACCCCAGCGTCATGCTGGCAGCAGGCCTGCTGGCCCAAAAGGCCGTAGAAGCCGGCCTGACGGTGCTGCCGCACATCAAGACCTCGTTGGCACCCGGCTCACGCATCGTCACCGAATACCTGGAAAAAGCCGGCCTGCTGCCCTACCTGGAAAAGCTGGGCTTCTACCTGGCGGGCTATGGCTGCACCACCTGCATTGGCAATGCAGGTGACCTAACACCCGAAATCAATGCTGCCATCACTGGCAACAAGCTGGTGTGTGCTGCCGTGCTGTCGGGCAACCGCAACTTCGAAGCCCGCATCCACCCCAACCTGAAGGCCAACTTCCTGGCCTCGCCTCCGCTGGTGGTGGCCTATGCCATCGCGGGCAATGTGATGACCGACCTGGCTACCCAGCCGCTGGGCAAGGGCAACAAGGGCCAAGACGTGTACCTGCGCGACATCTGGCCCAGCATGGCTGAGATCGACGAAAAGCTGCACTACGCCATGAACGCCCAGTCCTTCCGCACCAACTACGACAAGGTCAAGGCCGAACCCGGTGCGCTGTGGAGCAGCATCCAGGGCGTCACCGGCCAGGTCTACAACTGGCCGCAGTCCACCTACATTGCCGAACCGCCCTTCTTTGGCGGCTTCACCCAACAGCCCGCCGTAGCAGCTGCGGGCTTTACCGGTGCGCGCCCCATGGCACTGTTTGGCGACTCCATCACCACCGACCACATCTCGCCGGCTGGCTCGATTGCCGAGAAATCACCGGCCGGCCAGTGGCTGCTGGCCAACGGGGTACCCAAAGCCGACTTCAACAGCTACGGCTCGCGCCGCGGCAACCACGACGTAATGGTGCGCGGCACCTTCGCCAACGTGCGCATCAAGAATCTGATGCTGCCACTAGACGCCAACGGCTCACAGGTCGAAGGCGGGCTGACGCTGCATCAACCCAGCGGCGAGAAGCTGTTCATCTACGACGCAGCGCAAAAGTACATGGCGGCAGGTGTGCCCACCGTGGTGTTTGGCGGCGAGGAATACGGCACGGGTTCGTCCCGCGACTGGGCGGCCAAGGGCACGCAGCTGCTGGGCATCAAAGCCGTGATTGCCCGCAGCTTTGAGCGCATCCACCGCGCCAACCTGGTGGGCATGGGCGTACTGCCGCTGCAGTTCAAAGGAGACGACAGCTGGCAAAGCCTGGGCCTGCGCGGCGACGAAACCATTGACGTGCTGGTAGACGGCGCGCTGCAGCCACAAATGGATGTGCAACTGGTGATCCACCGCGCCAATGGCACGCAGCAAAACGTAGCCGTACGCCTGCGCATCGATACACCTATTGAGGTGGACTACTACCAACACGGCGGCATCCTGCCATTTGTGCTGCGCCAGTTACTGGCCAATTGATCAAAAGAAGCAGGGGCGCCCTCCCCTGCGGTCACACTAATTTGCTGAGCGTGTTCTTGACCGCTGCAGCGGCTCCGGTGGAATAGGCCGCAATGGCACTGGCAGATGCGAGTCCCCCACGGGTCACACCCTTGTAAACCGACTGCACTGCGTTTTCGAGATTGACTGTGCTTTGCGCCACCGACTTGATGCCGTTCCCCAGGCTCTGCACGCCTTGCGCGACGGCATCGGTCACACCAATGGCCGCAGCCCCCACCACCCCATACTTGTCGATATTGCTGCTGGAGGCGCGTGCTGCAAGCACTTGGGCATATCTGGATACGCCATTTGTACGCTGAATACTCATACGTCCCCGGCTGGTTGGTAGATAAGGAAGCGGCCTCTGCGTGGCTGCGCAGGCGTGAATGGAAGTTTACCCGTCACATACAAAGACACGCAAGCCGATCACACAGCCTTTACAAGTTGCTACTCAGGCACCAGGTAGCGTAAAAATGCATACGCCAGCTTCACAACTGGTCGTTGAACACCGAAATATTTGCCACCTGAAAGCCACCGCTGAGTGACTGCAGCTCCTTGTGGTGCAGCTCGGCCAGGCGGCGCAAACAGGTATCGCCCTTGGACGTCAGCCGCACCTCCACTTGCCGCCGGTCCACAGCGCTGGCTGAGCGGGTCACCAGCTCGGCAGCCTCACAGCGCGACACCAGTGCCACCACACCATGCTGCTGGGTCTGCAACCGCTCGGCCAGCTCGCCCACCGTGGCCCATTCACGCCCTGGATAGCCCTTGATATGCAATAGCAACTGGTACTGCAGCGGAGTCAGCCCTTCGGATTGGGCGGCGTCCTCACTGAAACGCAGAAACCGGCGCAGCTGGTAGCGGAATTCCGATAGAGCCTCGAAGTCGGCTTTGGCAAGGGTCTTGGGGCGTGGGGGCATAGGTTCGGTCAAGGCAGGCAATTACATCACAATGTGATGTAATTGCAGTTTTGTGTGGCATCCATATCGCATGAAGCTCTCCCCTCCATTGTGGCTGTTGAACCTCTACCCCGCGACCACCTCGGTCAACAACGCCGAGCGGCTGCGGGCCAGCCTGGGTGCATTGATCGGCATCGCACTGACCGGCTGGCTCAGCACCCAGGCCATGGGTCTGACCCTGGCCGCCGCCTGGCTGATCGCGCCCATGGGCGCATCAGCCGTGCTGCTGTTTGCCCAGCCGGCCAGCCCGTTGGCACAACCCTGGTCCATTACCGGGGGTAATCTGCTCGCAGCTGTCATCGGCGTCAGCTGCGCCAAGCTCATCCCCATGCCGGTGGCGGCTGCAGCCGTGGCCATCAGCCTGTCCATCGCAGCCATGTTCTGGCTGAGATGCCTGCATCCGCCCAGCGGTGCGGTAGCACTGACCGCCGTGCTGGGTGGGCCACAAATCCATGCAGCAGGCTATGGCTTCGTTGCCAATCCGGTGGCGCTGAACACGGCACTCCTGCTGCTGGCGGCATTGCTCTACAACAAAGTCACCGGCCGCCGCTACCCACACACCCAGCGCGCCGACGCCCCGCATCCGCACCACACCAGCGATGCCGTACCCACCGCTCGCCTGGGCTTCACGCCTGAAGACCTGCAGACCGTGCTGAAGGACTACAACCAGGTGCTGGACGTGAGCTTTGACGACCTGGAAACGCTATTCCACCGCACGGAAACACAGGCCTTTCGCCGGCGCTTTGGTGCCAAACAATGCAGCGACATCATGTCCAAGGATGTGCTGTCCGCCGAGTTCGCCACCGAGCTGGCCGAAGCCTGGGACAGCATGCACACCCACCAGGTGCAAGCCCTACCTGTGCTGGACCGGGCGCGACGGGTTATCGGCATCGTCACGCGCTCCAGCTTTTTGCGCCAGATTGATGACCATGGCTATCCAGGCCTGTCCACGCGGCTGCGTGCCCTGCTGCTGCGCACCCCGCACACGCACTCCAGCAAGGCCGAAGTGGTGGGCCAGATCATGACCACACCGGTCACCACGGCCTTTGACACCACGCCGCTGGGTGAGCTGGTGTCGCTGATGGCCGATGCGGGCCTGCACCACATACCGGTAGTCAACGCCCAGCGCCGCCTGGTGGGCATGGTCACGCAAACCGATGTGATGGCCGCCCTGTACGAAACCAGCCTGGCCCACCTGGGCCCGGCCAGCACAACAGCAAACTGATATGGACCACACCGCGACCCCCAACCGTGATTACGCCGCAGACCGGCGCATGCTGCTGACCGCCGGCCTGGCCGTTCCCGTAGGCGTGTTGGGCGCCTTGGCGGCCTGGCTGCTGCTGACGCTGATCCACACCTGCACCAATCTATTTTTCTTCCAGACGCTATCCACTGCAGACCAGTCACCCGCAGCAAACCACCTCGGCGCATGGAGCATCCTGCCTCCGGTGGTCGGTGGTTTGCTGGTCGGCCTGATGGCCCGGTTTGGCTCGGAAAAAATCCGCGGCCACGGCATTCCTGAAGCGATTGAAGTCATCTTGTTTGCCCGCAGCCGCATGTCGGCCAAGGTCGCCGTACTCAAGCCGCTGGCGTCGGGCATCGTTATAGGTTCGGGCGGCCCCTTCGGCGCCGAAGGCCCCATCATCATGACCGGCGGCGCCCTGGGCTCGCTGCTGGCCCAGCTCTTCCACCTGTCGGCATCGGAACGCAAGACCCTGCTGGTCGCGGGCGCTACGGCGGGCATGACGGCCGTGTTTGGAACCCCTGTGGCCGCCGTTCTGCTGGGCGTGGAGCTGCTGCTGTTTGAGCTGCGCCCGCGCAGCCTGCTAGCCGTCTCCATCGCATGCGCCGTGGCGGGCTTTGTACGGCCACTGCTGCTGGAGGCCGGGCCCTTGTTTCCACTGCAAACCCAGGTCGCCAGCTGGCCGACCCTACTCGCCTGCATGCTGCTGGGGCTGCTGGCCGCAGTGCTGGCGGCCGGCCTGTCCAACGCGCTGTATGCGATGGAGGACGCCTTCCACCGCCTGCCCCTGCATTGGATGTGGTGGCCGGCCATCGGGGGTTTGGCCGTGGGTCTGGGCGGCTGGCTGCAGCCCCGGGCCCTTGGCGTGGGTTACGACGTGATCAGCGACCTGCTGAACCAGCGCCTGCTGCTGGCCAGCATACTGGCCCTGCTGGCGGTCAAGGCCATCATCTGGGTGATCGCCCTGGCCTCGGGCACTTCGGGTGGCGTGCTGGCGCCGCTGCTGATGCTGGGAGCGGGTATGGGCGCGGTGCTGGCGCACGGTTGGACAGGCACGGACGGCGCGGTGTGGCCCTTGGTGGGCATGGCAGCCATGCTGGCCTGTGCGCTGGGTGCACCGCTGACGGCCACGGTCTTTGCTGTCGGCTTGACGGGCGACGTGAACGCCCTGCTGCCGCTGCTGCTGGCATGTACGGTGTCGCACGGCCTGAGCGTGCTGCTGATGCGCCGCTCCATCATGACCGAGCGCCTGGACCGCCGGGGCCGCCACGTGCACCGGGAATACGGTATGGACCCGCTGGAACGTACCCGCGTCGATGAAGCCATGACCCGCCAGGTGCAGACCATACCGGCCAGCACGCCGCTAACCGACATTCCAGAACGCTGGTTTGGCGCCCAACAGCAGCACCGCGCCTTTGCCGTAGTCCAGGCCGATGGCCGCTACGTAGGCATGCTGGACATCCATACCTTGGCAAACCCAGCCCCCGCGGCGCAGCTTGCAAGTGATCTGTTCCCCCAGGCAACACCTGTATCCGCCTTGCCGGAGGAAACCTGCCGCACGGCAGCCCGGCGCATGGCGGCACACGGGCTGGAGCGCCTGCCCGTGCTGGCCGACCACCAATCACAGCGCCTGGTCGGCATCGTCAGCCGTAGCGACTTGGTCAAACCACTGCAAGCCCAACAGGATGAAGAAGATATCCGGGAGCGGCTCTTGGTGTGGCGGCGACACGCCTCCTGACGCCCAGCCGCGCGCCCATTTGAGATGCGGTCAATATCCCCTTCAGAAGCCCTGACAGCTTCCTGAGGCCGACGCATTGGGTTTAGCATGCAGGCTGCTTGTCAACCCGCAATGCCTAAGGAGTCCGCCATGCGCCACCACCCGTTTTACGCTCTTGCCTCCATCGGCCTGCTCGCCGCCTGCGCCAGCACGCCGCCGGCGCCCATGGCCAGCGCCCCCTTGCAGCCCACCAAAGGCAATACCGCCACCGGCACTGTGCAGTTCAAGCAGCTGCCAGGCAAGGTGCTGGTTAGCGGCAGCATCAGCGGCCTGGCGCCCAACGCCACGCTGGGCTTTCACCTGCACGAAAAGGGTGACTGCTCCAGCGGTGACGGCATGAGCGCTGGCGGCCACTTCAATCCTGACGGCCACGCCCACGGGGCAGCCAGCAGCGCCATGCACCACGCGGGCGACTTGCCCAGCCTGCAAGCCGATGCCCAAGGCGTGGCGAAATTCAGTTTTGAGTCCACCAGCCTGTCGGTGGGCAGCGGCCCGCACGACGTTGTGGGCCACGGCCTGATCGTGCACCGCGATGCGGACGACTACACCACCCAACCCACAGGCAACTCCGGCCCGCGCATCGCCTGCGGTGTCGTACGCGCCGGCTAAGCGCCGGCGGCCTAATTAGGCCATCAGCGCACGAAACGCCTGTTCGCCCGGCGGTGTGAAGCGGATCACACGTGAATCCGCATCGCGCCGAGCCCAGCCCAATGCATAAATGCGCTGCAGCAATGCCGCCCCCAAGACGCCACCCAGATGGTGGCGGCGCTCGCCCCAGTCCAGACAGGGCCGGCAAAAAGCGCGCTTTTGCGCCTGAGCAGCCGCCGCATCCACACCCAGCGCGGTAAACCAGCCGTAGCCTGACTTTGTGAGCTGCACACCACTGGCCTGGGCCTGCAACAGCTGCCGGCCCAGCAAGGCCTCGTAGGCCAGCACCCCCATTTCACCGGCAAGATGGTCGTAGCAGATGCGCGCCTTACGCAGGGCCGGCTCGCGCGGGCTGGAGCGCAGGCGCACCGCGCCGGTACGAAAAGCCACACCCATCAAAGACTCCAGCAAATGCGCCACGTCGTGGTCCGCCAGGCGGAAGTAGCGGTGCCGGCCCTGGCTGTCCACAACCACCAGTCCGGCCTCCACCAGCTTGGCCAGATGCGCGCTGATGGTCTGTTTGGTCACGCCGGCAATGCCGGCCAGCTCGGTGGCGGTGAGCGCGCGGTCGGCCATGAGGGCGGTGAGCACCTCGGCGCGGGCATGGTCGCCGATCAACGCGGCGATACGGGCAATGCTGGGTCCGTCTTTCATGGTTCGATCTTCAGCGAACCATTTCATGGCGTCAAGCCATTATCGTTAGCCGCACCACCACTGAAAGCTGTTCCATGAAAATCACCTGCTGCATACGCTACGAAATCGACCCGTTCCAGCGCGATGCCTTCCAGCAATACGCCGAAAACTGGGGCCGCATCATTCCCCGCTGCGGCGGCCACCTGGTCGGCTACTTTCTGCCGCTGGAGGGCAGTAACTACGAGGCCTGGGGCCTGATCGCCTTCGACTCGCTGGCCGCCTACGAGCGCTACCGGGCCCGGCTGAGGACCGACGCCGAGGGCCGCGCCAACTTCGCCTTCGCCCAGGCCCACAAGTTCATCCTGCGCGAGGAACGCAGCTTTGTCGAAGTGGTGGACGGCACCCTGGGCGTGCCGGCCCAGGCCGTGGAGGGCGCAGCATGATCGCCGTGATCTTCGAAGTGCAGCCCCAGCCCGAGCACATGGATGCCTACCTGGACACCGCCGCCGCCCTGCGCCCACAGCTGGAGGCGATGGACGGCTTCATCTCCGTCGAACGCTTCAGCAGCCTCAGCCAGCCCGGCAAGCTGCTGTCGCTGTCCTTCTGGCGCGACGAGGAAGCCGTCAAACGGTGGCGCCAGCTGGACAGTCACCGCCAGGCGCAAGAGGCCGGGCGGCAGCAGATCTTTGCTGGCTACCGGTTGCGCGTGGCCCAAGTGGTGCGCGACTACGGCATGCACGACCGGGAGCAGGCCCCTCCAGACTCGCGCACAGTACATGGCTGAATCCACCCTGCTCTCGTAAAATCGCCCCCTCTTGCTTGATAACTACAAGCCTTTAGGCACCCCATGATCCGCATTTCCGAACTCAAACTCCCCCTCGACCACGCCGAGGACGCGCTGCCCGCCCTGGTCGCCCACACCCTGGGCCTGGCGCCGGCGCAAATCGCCCACTTCACCATCCACAAGCGCAGCTTCGACGCGCGCAAAGCCACGCTGATGCAGGTCTACATCGTGGACGTGGCGCTGGTGGATGCCGCGCAAGAAGCCGAACTGCTGCGCCGCCACCCGGACAACCCGCACCTGCGCCCTGCGCCCGATATGGCCTACTACCCGGTAGGCACGGCCCCCGCCGATCTGCCGGTGCGCCCGGTGGTGGTCGGCTTTGGCCCCTGCGGCATCTTCGCGGCCCTGGTGCTGGCGCAGATGGGCTTCAAGCCCATCGTGCTGGAGCGCGGCACCACGGTGCGCCAGCGCACCCAGGATACCTGGGGCCTGTGGCGCAAGAGCGTGCTCAAGCCCGAGAGCAATGTGCAGTTTGGCGAGGGCGGTGCCGGCACCTTCTCGGACGGCAAGCTGTACAGCCAGATCAAGGACCCGCGCCATCTGGGCCGCAAGGTGATGCGCGAGTTCGTCAAGGCCGGCGCGCCAGAGGAAATCCTGATCGCCGCGCACCCGCACATCGGCACCTTCAAACTGGTGAAAGTGGTGGAGAACCTGCGCGAGCAGATCATCGCCCTGGGCGGCGAAATCCGTTTCGAGCAACGCGTGACCGACGTGCAGATCGAAGATGGACACATGCGCGGCCTCACCGTGTTGGACCAGGCCACTGGCCAGAGTTACCAGCTGCGCGCCGACCAGGTCGTCCTGGCCCTGGGTCACAGCTCGCGCGACACCTTCCAGATGCTGCACGCACGCGGCGTCTACATGGAGGCCAAGCCCTTTTCCATAGGCTTCCGCATCGAACACCCGCAGGGCCTGATCGACCGCGCCCGCTGGGGCCAGCACGCCGGCCACCCACTGCTGGGTGCGGCCGACTACAAGCTGGTGCACCACGCACAACATGGTGAAGGACGCGGCCGCGCTGTCTACAGCTTCTGCATGTGCCCCGGCGGCACGGTGGTGGCCGCCACCAGCGAGCCGGGCCGCGTAGTCACCAACGGCATGAGCCAATATTCCCGTAATGAGCGCAATGCCAATGCAGGCATCGTGGTCGGCATCACGCCGGAAGACTACCCCCACGACCCGGCAGCCTGGGCCGCCACGCTGGGCGATGTGGCACAGCCCGCGCCCGGCCCCGGCCAACAAGTGCACCCGCTGGCCGGCATCGTGCTGCAGCGCCAGCTGGAATCCAACGCCTATGTGCTGGGCGGCAGTAGCTACCAGGCGCCGGGCCAGTTGGTCGGCGACTTCATCGCCGGACGCGCGTCTACCCAGCTGGGCAGCGTGGAGCCGTCGTACAAGCCCGGCGTGCAGCTGGGCGATCTGCATGCGGCCCTGCCCGGCTATGCGATCGCCGCCATCCGCGAAGCGCTGCCGGCCTTCGGCCGCAAGATCAAGGGCTTTGACATGCCCGACGCGGTGCTGACCGGGGTGGAGACACGCACCTCCTCGCCGCTGAAGATGACGCGTGGCGAAGACTTCCAGAGCCTGAACGTGCGCGGCCTGTACCCGGCGGGCGAAGGCGCCAGCTACGCCGGCGGCATCCTGTCGGCCGGTGTGGACGGCATCAAGGTCGCCGAGGCCGTGGCGCGCAGCATTCTGGCCAGCATTTGAATTTATAAAAACAGCCTGATTAGCTACCTGCCTCAGACAGACTTGAATTTTGGTTCAGATGCGCCATACTGGTGTTTCATCCAGTTGTG